>DATKLQ010000529.1:0-10265 GCA_035542335.1 Ignavibacteriaceae bacterium
TTAGACGGCTATCCGGAATTTAATTTTCTGCCGTGAGGCGGGTTCTTTTGTAGGCGTTCGGAAGATTCTGAGATAATACTGAAATAAATTCAGTACAAGGGCTCGGGATGATCTCATATTGTTATGATGAAGCCTGTATTAAATAGGTTTTTAGGATTGTTTGCACATTGCTTTGCAAGTCTAAAGCCGAAACCTGCCAACTTGTGTGAATAAGCACTGGTAGAGCAGCATCGGAAGGATAGATTTGATCAACCGAATTTCAATACTTTTCTCATAATATGAACCAATAAAAAGAAGGTCTGTGTGAAGGGTTTCATTATATTGATTTTATATATAAGCAGTTCATATAGTTCCTGGCCGCAGGGAAACCAAGTGAAGCAGGTGCCGCCAAGTCTATCACATTTTAACATTGACAGTCTTCAAAAGCTGCAGAATCAGGGTTCCGAAGAGGAAAAGAATATAATTGTGGAGTTTACCGGCGAGCCGATGTTCATTGCCGTCATGAATTCCAAAGGATTAAACAAAGGAATCTCCGCTGATAATTACCTTTCCCGCTTTACGCAGTTCGCTTCTGATTTAAATGCAATCCGAAAATCATTCGGCTCGTTATCCGGCAAAGTCGAAATCAGGCATCAATTCTATAAAACATTCTTCGGGGTAAGCATTGCTGTTCCTTCCGGACTGCTCCCGATGATTCAGCATCTGCCGTATGTAAAAGCAATGCATTTCGATAAGGAAGTACATGCCGAGATTGATCCGGGTATTTTGCTGATCGGTGCCGATAGAGTTTGGGAAACATCCGGAACGGAAGGCGAGGGAATCCGCATAGGAATTATCGACAGCGGTATAGATTATCTGCACCCTGCACTTGGCGGAGGTTTCGGACCGGGATTTAAGGTAGCGGGAGGATACGATTTCGTGAACAATGATAATGATCCCATGGATGATTACGGCCACGGTACCCATGTTGCAGGGATTGTTGCAGCAGATGCCGATACCGTGAAAGGAGTAGCACCGAAAGCATTGCTGTATGCTTACAAAGTTTTGAATGCTGAAGGAAAAGGATCCGACAGCGAAATCCTTGAAGCAATCGAACGGACAGTTGATCCTGACGAGGACGGAAATCTTTCAGATAAGCTGGATATTGTGAATATGAGCCTTGGAAGCGATGCGGGCACACCAACCGACCCTGCGTGCATTGCTGTAAACAATGCGACAATGCTTGGTGTACTCTTCTGCATTGCCGCAGGAAATTCAGGAGCGGTTACTCCTGTGGAAGGAAAAGAGAACAATTATTTTTATGACGGCTCGGCTACAATCGGCAGTCCCGGCAGTGCGGAACTAGCTATTACAGTAGGTTCTTCGGATTTATCGGATCAAAGGGCTGTGTTCTCTTCCAGGGGCCCAAACAAAATATCTTTTAGCATAAAGCCGGATGTGCTTGCACCGGGAGTAGATATCAATTCGACCTATTTATCGTCAGGATATAAGGTACTGAGCGGCACTTCAATGTCGACAGCTATGGTAACAGGAACTGCGGCATTGATAAAAAGCCTGCATCCGTTATGGAGCTCCGCATTGATTAAATCCGCAATTGTTAATAAAGCAAAGGATATAGGCTTGAGTGCGTACTTGCAGGGAGGGGGAAGGGTACGAGCATTAAATTCAGTATCTGCAAAGACCCTGGTCAGTCCTTCAAGCTTAGGTTTCGGCTTAGACGATCCTTCGATTTCTGTCTGGATGAAAGCTGAAACCTTATATGTATATAACAAAGATACAAGCACACAGTCATATACTTCATCCGTTGCGGAGACGCCGGGAGGGATATCAGTGAATCTTTCAAAAGGATCATTTTCAATTTCACCGGATGATTCATTAATGGTGATTGTTACTCTTACTGTGAACAATTCAGAAGTAACTATTGAGGATCAGAACATACTCCGCCATACAGGAAATGTCTCGTTTTACGGAAACATAGATAGTGTGAGTGTACCTTGGGCATTTGTACGGACGAACATACTGGTTGTAACCGCGAGCGAGCCAAATGCATTTTTCCTCGGGTATTCAAATTCATCTGCAATCGCTAGCCCGGATAAAAATATGGTAGGCTGGACGAGTCCTACCCGTGCTGAAGTGTATGCACCGGCAAAGGGAACTTATGAATTCTTTACATTATTCCGTAATCCCGCAGGTTCATCAAAGATAATAATCAATGAAGGTATTTCAATTAATAATAGTTCTGTCAATCTTTTTCTAGATGATGCTCTTGCAGTCCATCCGCTGGTTTATAATGGAGTTGATAACCTTGGAAATCCATTGAGCGCATACCGGGCTCCTCAGCGGGCACTTACAATGTCGCTCCCGAATTTCGGAGATTGGACAACTACTTTTCAGGGAGGCTCGGATACATTGCTGCTTTCAGAAATATCCGGCAGCCATTCACTGAAGCCGTATGAATTCCAGGTTGATCTTATCAATACAAAAACTTTTCACATAGTGCAATTTGAAAAGTTTTCGGGGATGAACGGGCCGAAATCTGCGGTGAATACCCCGGCTGATTTCATTCAGCAGCATTTCAAAGTGAAAGTTCCGCCGGGAGTTCTTTTGGTTGGAAATGTAATCGAGATATGGTCATACACCGATGCCGGAGGATCAGGCGGGTTTACAGGAATTGGATTCGATCCGGATACAATTGCTGTCGAAGGGGATGAATATACTTTTACAGGATACTTTGGGAAGTCGTCAATCCCGTCGGAGGATATAGCCGTTAAATTTTATACAAGTTACTCCGATTTAGCGAATTTCTCTCTTGATTATGATTCACCCTACATAATGACGTACACGGACAGCGTTATCTCATCTCCGCGCGATCTAATTACACCTGCGATTCCCCGGTTTGAGAGCGGAGCCACAATGACATTCGGCGGTTCTCCGGCTTCCCTGCTGATGTTATGGTATAACAATTCATTCGGAGCGAACACTCTGCATTTCCGTACGTTGTTCAGGGGAATGCTCAACGAAAACCGGAATGATGATGCAATTAATGGAATATATTCATTGTTCGATAAAGATGGAGTGAAACTTTTTACCAAGTCTTTAAGTGATCCGCGCGGACCGCTTGAACTTGCAGCAGATACTTATTCAGTGGCTGTCAGCTCAAGCAATTACTGGCTTCGTAATGCAAGAGGCACAATAACCCAAAACTCCAAATTCAATTTAGCCGAGGGGCTGGCTGCCGTTCCTCCCAGCATTACATCATTTGTGGTGCTCGATGGTAAAGGGCATACAACCGATTCTTTCATAAAAGGAGAACAAGCCGTATTTCAATTTTCAGTTAATGATATTCTTTTTTCCAATAATGTCCTGCCGCTATTTGATTCCACAAAAGCATGGTACAGGAAATATGGGACAGAGGAATGGATACCGCTTTCTCTTACTAAAGTAGCTGAAGCAGTAAATTTTGAAGGGCTTATCCTTCGGGCGGATCTTAGTCCGGCAACTACGGAAGATTCAGTTGCTGTTGATCTTAGAGTGGCTTCAAAGGATGCAAACGGATTTACAGTCGATCAGGTTGTCTCGCCTGCATTTGCAGTAGGAAACTGGGATGCTCCGGCAACGGATATAGAAACTCCGCCTGACGGAGAGATACCTTTTAAATTTGCATTGGATCAGAATTATCCGAATCCTTTTAATCCATCAACTTCTATACGGTATCAGATACCGGTGCCGAGCAGAGTAATAATAAAGGTGTATGATATTTTAGGCCGTGAAGCAGCAAAGCTTATAGATGAAAATAAACAGCCCGGAATATATTCATTCGTTTGGAATGCACCTGATTTTCCGAGCGGCGTATATTTCTATAGAATTCAAGCAGGAAAATTCACGGAAACGAAGAAGATGGTGCTCGTAAAGTAGTATGGATGAATGGATGAATGGATGAATGAATGAATGTATGAATGTATGAATGAATGAATGTATGAATGAATGTATGGATGAATGAATGAATGTATGAATATATGTTTGAATGTATGAATGAATGCGGGAGGCATGGATGCATGAGTGCATGGATGCATGCAGCGAGGTGTGATTTCAGAATTAAGATTTGAGAATAATTTATTTTAGGAATACTTAGGTTAAGGCCCAAGGCTAAGGCTAAGGCTAAGGTTAAGAGTAAAGCCGTCTTATCCGAAATCCGGTCTGTCCCGCCAGAGTCGGAATTCGAAATTCGATAATTTTAATTCATACGACCTTTTTCATTCAAATATTTGCGCCAATATCATTTTCTTCCGTGCTAACTATATGAAATTTATGAAGGAATCTGTGGTAGACCGGGACGAAGAAGATACCTACCGAAGCGAGAAAAATTATTCCTGAAAAAAGGGAGTAGAAGGAAGCAAAGATCTTACCTGCGCTGGAATGTATTTCATTGACCTGCCCCATTCCGCTTAAAATCATTGAGGCATTAAGTAGAGAATCAAGCCAGGAGAGCTTCTCGGTAAGGTGATATCCTAGAATGCCTATCAGAAGCGAAAATAGAATTACCGACAAAGCGCTGAGAAAATGAAGGAATACTCTCATGTAATACTTTTTGAGAGGGAGTAAAGGTTTAGATAAATGTTCATACATAAAGACCTCTAAAATGCTGAAAGATTGTCAACAAAATTAGAAATAAATTTGGTGGGATGGGTGGGTTGAGGCTAAGGCTGAGGCTAAGGCTGAGGCTGAGTTAAAGGCAAATCTAAAATTGTTAATCTAATTAAAATTTAATTCTGAAATCATAAACCTGAAATCATAAATCTGAAATCATAAATCTGAAATCGTTTAACCTTGTTCTTAAATCATGTAATCCTTAGTTAAATATAAAATTACAGATGTTCTTTAAAAATTTTGCCGTCATTTTATGCAGAATTTTAAAACTAACTACCTAAATCTGATCCGACCTGTCCCGCCGAGGCGGGAAATCCGAAATCGAAATTTTAAATTCTCTTCCTTCAACATTCAATCCATTCATCCACTGCTCCGCTGCTCCATTTCCACTGCGTTCACTTCATCATAATCATCTTTATAATCTTGTTAAAATCAGCTCTGTTTTCTCCTTTTACTAATAATCTGCAGAAATAAACCCCGCTGCTTACCTGACTGCCTGAATCATTAAATCCTTTCCAGGTCTTCTCATAATACCCTGGCATTAAAAGATTATCTTCAAGTTTTATGATTTCACGGCCGAGAATATCGTATATAATAAGTTTTACTTCAGAACGCACAGGCAGTTCAAAACTTATTCTGGTTTCCGGGTTGAAGGGATTGGGATAATTCTGGTCCAGCTCGCATTTATGAGGAGGTTCAATTACTGCCTCAATGGTATTTGAAATTGACGAAGAGCCGTCGGTGTCTTTCTGTTTAAGCCTGTAAAAGTAATTTCCGATGGGCAAATCTGTTTCTGTAAAACTGTATCTATGGATTTCAGATGTTGTTCCATATCCGCCGACAGCACCGACTTTTATAAAATCTTTTCCGTTGCTGCTTCGTTCAATATCAAAACCAAAGTTGTTGACTTCAGTCGCTGTAAACCAGGTAATAGTTACGCAATTTTCATTTACTACTGCACTGAGGTTTATCAATTCAACTGAAACGACTTGAGATTGACTAAACTCCGAAGTATTACCATCTTCATCCCTGCAGGTTGCAGTGATATATTGCAGCGGGCAAGGTTCGGAAAGAGTTAAGCTGAAATTTCCCGTCCCGTCGGCAATAGCTGAACCTAGATAATATCTTCCTTCATCTCCTTCATCTGAAAATATTTCAACTATGTTTCCCGGACCGGCGGTACCTAATACCTCGGCAGAAGTGAGTGAAAGAATTACAGGGGGAGCGATTTCATTATTCCCGCCTTCGTAGTTTTCAATACCTTTGCCGTCATTTTTCGAAATCAAGTTTCTGCTGATATTATTATTGATTGAGGTATATATATTGCGTATCCCGTTATAATTATTAAAAGCTATACAGTTACTTTCAATCATGTTGTTACATGCCGAATATATATCCACGCCATTCAGATGGTTACCCAAATTAATCTGCCATGATTCATCCGTGCCGATAAAATTATTAGAAATAAGATTATTTTTTGAACCATTGACAATTGCAATTCCGTTGCCTCCGTTACCGCCAATTTTATTATTTGAAATATAATTATTATCCGAGTTTCTATGGACGGCGACACCATCATTTTCATTTCCAAGCTTCCCGGTGCCTGTCCTGTCTAGACCGATAATGTTCCCCTGAATAATATTGTATGAGCAGCTGTCATCTATAATTACGCCTATGTCATTTCCTGAGATAATATTTCCCGCACCTTGATCCAAACCTCCAATTGTATTATAGCATGCCCCGCCATAAATTTTCACGCCGATGCCAACACCCAAAGCAGTCATACCCGAAGCATCGGTACCAATCAGGTCGCCCTTTACAATATTCCCACTCGCACTATCTCTGATTACTAAGCCGGCTTCTTCACCGGAACCGCTGCCGGAAATAACATTTCTTTCTGCCGAATTTATTCCTCCAACTTTATTGTAGGATGAATAAATATTTATAGAGACACTATTAACCGCGCTAAGGAAATTTGTTCCGAAAAAATTTCCTTCTATAATATTCCCTCCCAATTTATGCAGCTCTATGCCGGAATGATGGCAGTGATTGAATATAAGGCCCCTTACTATGCTGTTGCCTGCATTGATTATTAAACCATAAGCCGAATTAGTTCCGTCAAGCTCAATTTTCAGAACCGCATTATCTCCTTCTGAAAAAGGATTTGTATTTGGGCTGCTTGCGGGCTGGCTGTAACCATTAATAAAGACCGGATCCGTTATATCTGGAAGTGCTGAATTGGGCTGAATTTTAAAAGGACCGCTGCCGGGAATATTGAAGGCGATTGTATCCAAACCAGGTTTGGCATTTGCATCTATTATAGCTTGCCGTAGTGAACCTTGTCCATCATCATTTGTGGAAGTAACTAAAAATTTTTCAGGTGTTGCCGATCCCACCCAATTGGAGAATTCGGAGGTGTTTCCATCAGGATCGGTTGCAGTGGCAGTTATAACATTACCTGCGGGGACTGTGAGTCCCAATGAAGTATAAAAATCGACAACCCCCCCTGCATCGGTTGTAACTTCTGTCCAGCCTATATGTGTCTGACCTTCCCCGTAGCCTGAAGGATCACCGGTGGTGCCGGAGTAAAAATCAATCCTATACGTGGTATTTGGTAAACTATTAAGAGTTGCATTGATAAAAGTGCCGGTCTCGTCTTCTACCGAATTAATAACAGGCGAATTTTGGAGGTTATTTGGTCCGGTATCTTCATCGTCCGGGTCATTAAAAGTTACTCCGTTAGCGTCTTCAGATCCTCCTTGAAGATTTATTCCCAAACCTCCGTTACTAAAGATAGAATTAAGATAGATGCTGTTGTTTATGCTGGCACTTGAACTTATTTTTATTCCGTCTCCAGAATTATAAGCAATGATATTTTGTTTTTCGGGCGAGTTACCGCCAATCTGGTTAGAATGGGACTGGCCGCCGATACTTATCCCGCTCAAGTGATTACCCAAATCATTGATTCCATCAGGCTGGGTTCCAATTAAATTGCCTTGTATTTTGGTACCCCAAGAATGCGAGTCAATGAGATATATTCCAGAAGAACCGTTTCCGGAAATAACATTACATGCGGCAGGTGTTGTACCGCCGATTAAATTATTATTACCTATAATTTTTATTCCATAATAATAATTTAGATAAACAAAATTTCCTTCAATTATGTTATTGCAGTCTAATTCAAGTCCGCATCCTGTAAAATGATTAATTATAAGGCCGCGAACAATGGTACCTCCGCTGCTGCCAACGATACCGGTCCCGCTCTGGCAGGCGCCACCATCTAATTCAATCTTAAGTACTGCATTGCTTCCGGAGGTAAGCGGGTTAGTGTTTGGATAGCTTCCGGGCTGAGTATATCCGTCAATTACAATTGAATCAGTTATGCATGGCAATGGAGAAAGAGGTTTTATTTCATGCAAACCTGTCCCAGGTATTTTGAAAACAATTGTGTCTCTTCCCGGAGTATCATTAGCATCAAGTATAGCTTGGCGGTAAGAACCGGGTCCCGAATTATTAATATTTAAAACTGTCTTAACGTTGCTGTAAATAGTAAAGTTTGCATCACTTGTATCAAAAGGATCCCCGTCTGATGCATCAGAAATTTTGACGATGCAGGATGAAGATGTTGTATTTGGTATCACCCATAAATAAGAACCATCATTATTTGTTGAATTTGCTATAATGCTGTAAGATGTTCCGCTATCCGTTGAGTATTCAATTTTTACCGGATCACTGAAATTAGCAGATGACCAGGCAATATTTTTTTGAGTGCCGACTTTCCAATACTCCCCGCCATTTGGAAGGGTAATAGTAATTGCAGGGGCAGCAGGTATTGTATAAATATTTCCGTATAAATCCCAATTATTAGCGGAATAATTTCGATAATCTTCCCAAGCCACAAGGGCATTCGGGTTTATTGTGCTTGCAGCAATCGCAGGATTCCTCGGATCTTCATCCCCGGTTGCTGCAGATAATACAACATTCGGTGCATAAGAAATATTATCGAATACTTTGTCGGCTCTTATATGATTGACTTTTGTATCATTCAGCTGGTCGGTGCTGGGAGTTTCCCTCCAGGTAACCATAAACTTTTTCCCCGGGTAACTGAATGTTACTTTCGGTTTCCATGAACCGGCATAATCGGAAGTACCATATGCCCAATGTTTGTAAATCGCGGATATCGGAAAAGATTCTGATTTTATTACATAATCGGTAGGGTAGTCGAGCTTATAAGGATCAACAAATCTTCCATAAATACCGGTCCACTCCTGGTTTGAGAAATGGTTGTTATTATCTCCCCAGACAATAAGGAAAGCCGGTCCGGTCATACTGTAGCCGGAGGCAGTTCCATAAGCCGCGTCGACATTAAATATCCCTCCTAAGTCGCTTCCTTCCTCAAATGGTATATGCTGGAGCCATCCCTGATCGGGATGATATGTAACATATATTACATTGCCGTCGCTATCCAGCATTGTTAACGCTAATCCTATTATTTCGGTGCTCTGAACTACGAGCAGATAACGGCCATATGGAGTCTGGGTATCTCCGATAGGGGCATAAGCTAAGGCAAATTTTGCTTCTAAATTTCCGAGATCTCCGGAGGGCATATCTTCTACCAGCTGGCTCGATCCAATCGGCTGGCCATTGGATCCAATCTTCCTTGTAAACACTTGAGTATCATAATTGCCTGAGGAGGGGGGTGTTTCAACATGAATGGCGCCGGCAAGGAGATAATTCCCCGCTAAAGAATTATAGAGAACGCGCGGCGCGGCCGATTCCGTCATCAACTGTACTGAACTGCCGTTTAATACACCTGTATTGCTGACTCTTTGTCCATAAATCCCGGTGCTCAAACATACAACCAAGTATTCATTTGCCTGCGAATTGTAGGCAACAGAAGGAAGTACACCGGAAGTAAAAATGGTAAAGGCATTTCCTACAAGATTTCCATTCTCATCAATCCTCTGCCCCATTATCGGGCCTGACAGAAAAATTATTTCTTCCCATACAACAAGATATTCATGGTCGGTTGAATTGTATGCAATTGCATTGTAACCATCCCAATTGCTGCTTTGACGTACTGGAAAGTCTGCAAAGGTTAAACTATTTAAAATAATTGTAATAAATAATATCAGAATAGTAAAATTGCTTTTCATAAGCCCCTCCTTATAATCCCTTTAAATTCTTATAACCGATTTAAAAAAATTATTTTAAGAGTATAAATTTCTTTGTTGATATGAAATCGCCTGCCTTCAACCTGTAGAAGTATACACCGCTGGTTAATGCCTGCCTGCCGTCAAGGCAATGAGAATTGGAAAAGGAAAATTGAAAATGGTACTCACCGGGAGCTAATTCTTTTTCAACGATCGCTGCTACTTCTTTTCCTAAAATGTCATAGACCTTCAGACTAACAAATCCGGATTTCGCAATCCGAAATCCGAAATTGGTTGCCGGATTAAACGGGTTCGGATAGTTTTGTTCTAAGGAGTATCCCAAAGAAGCGAAGTCTTTCTCATCAACACCTACTGTTGGGTTTATGCTTCGGAAAACTCCCCCGCCTGCAGTTCCGGCGAAGATGTAATCATTAGAATTAATACCCAAGGAAAGAGGATTTTTGA
>DATKLQ010000530.1:0-7393 GCA_035542335.1 Ignavibacteriaceae bacterium
TTGCGGCAAGAGTCGTCCTTAATGAGCGGACGGGAACTGTCGTTGCAGGAAATAATGTCCGCATTAAACCCGTTACAATTTCTCATGGCGGGTTAAATCTTACAATCAGATCATACCCGATAATTTCCCAGCCGGGTGCTTTCTCCAATGGAAGCACGGTTGTTTTACAGAACCTCGTACCATACGTAACCCAAGATTCTACAAACACGGTTGCTATCCAGGGTGCTTCAAACGTGCAGGAAGTAGCTTCCGCGCTGAATTCATTAAAAGTAACCCCAAAAGATATAATTGCAATTTTCCAGGCTATAAAAGAAGCCGGGGCATTAGTCGGAGAGCTGGTGATAATCTGATGCAAATTAATGAATTTGAATCTGCAGATTTTAAATACTCTCAAGTCGATCAAAATAAAAAAAACGGGGAAATAAATGAAAGGTTTTCAGAATCTGACAAATTAAAGCTGGCAAAAGCCGCCAAAGGATTTGAAAGCCTTCTTACTTCGATGCTGATTAAAAGCATGACCAGCACAACCAGCGGTTTTTTCGGGGAAGAGAGCATGGGAGGAGATTTTTACAATTCAATTTTTGAATCCGAACTTGCGGATCACATTTCAAGCGGAAAAGGTTTAGGGATTGCCGGAATAATTTATAAGAAATTGACCGGTGAAAATATTAGCCCCCCGCCCTCTCCTGTTCAGCTTAATAAAGATAACATTTTTATCGAAAAACCGCTTCAGCTAAAAATTGATCCCGAAATTCCTTCTTTTTCTCCCAGCAGCAAATCCTTGCAAAGGTTGAATAAATATGAAGATTTCATTGAAGAAGCTTCAAATACATACGGAATCGATAAAAACATTATTAAATCTGTAATTCTGGCAGAGTCTGCAGCCAATGAAAAAGCGGTTTCTTCGCAAAAAGCAAAGGGTTTAATGCAATTAATGGACTCTACGGCAGAGGAACTAGGAGTTAAAAATGTCTGGGATCCTAAAGAAAATATTCTCGGGGGGACTAAATATTTGGCCGATTTGCTTCGACAATATAGTGGGGATATTAAGCTTGCTTTGGCCGGTTACAATGCCGGTCCCGGAAACGTTGAAAAATTTAACGGGGTTCCTCCTTTTGAGGAAACTCAAAATTATGTAGCCAGAGTAATCGGTTATTTTAATCATTTAAGTGAGTCTTAAAATGTCTGTTGAAATAAATTCAAATGAACTTCCGGAAAAATCCGAAAAAGTGAAGTTACAGGAGCTGCAGTCAATTATTACTAAGAATATGAATGACTTGAAATCATATCTTGAGTTTCTGCAGATGCAGCAGCAAGCGCTAATCAAAAGCAATCTTTCTGAATTAGAAGAATCCCTTTTAAACCAGGGAAGAATCCTGAATTCAATTGATGAAAATCAAAATTTAACTGCTCAATTAATGCAGAACATTATTAAAGAAGGCAGCCTTGAAATAAAGAACCCGGGTATCAGAGGTTTCCTGGAAAGTATAAAAGATAAATATAAAAAAGAATATAGGAACCTGTATGATCTCAGACTGGCAATTGCCGATCTTGTTAAAAAAATTATCGAAACCAATAACAAAAATAAAATCCTAGTTGATCATTCAAGAAATTTTATTAAAGAAATTTTCGCCGAACTTGCTAATCCGGCTAAACCTGTACTAGACAGGAAAATATAATGGGCATAAGCAGATTATTTGATATTGCAAGAAGGAGCATGGGCGTTTATCAAGACGCTATCTACATTACATCGCATAATATTGCTAACGCATCAAACCCGGCATATTCCAGGCAGAGGGTAGATTTAGGCACCGAAAACCCGGAAATAAATGCAGGTTTTGTTTGGGGCACCGGGGTAAAAATTGAGGATATTTCCCGCGTAAGGCATCAGTTTGCGGATGCACAGATCAGATCCAACAACCAGGTTTTTTACGATAACCAGCAGCGCTCCACGATTCTTTCCCAGGTAGAATCCGTCTTCACGGAGCCTTCGGATCTCGGATTGGGAAATATTATGGATGAATTCTTCAATTCATGGAATGAACTTTCGGTTACTCCCAACTCTTCAACATTAAGGGATAATGTAGTTCAATCTGCAAAAAAGCTGAGCTCTAAAATTCAAAATATTACCGATGATTTTAATACACTTCAGTCGGATGTTTGGAACAGCTTTAAGGATAAAATTGATGATGTAAATAATCATTTAAAGAATATACAAATGCTGAACAAACAGATTTCCGAATCTGAAGCGGTTGGGCAGAATTCAAATGATCTATTAGATAGACGGGATCAGGCTATCGATGAGCTGAGCCAGCTGGTAAATATAAACGTAACTTTTGATGATCAGAATTCCGCAATGATTTCAATCGGCGGTGTTTATTCAGTTGATAAAAATTATGTTACCCAGTTTAAGGCGGACGCTGAAGACGGTAAATTAAAAATGGTAAATGAAGACGGTGCCGAAGTTGCTTTATCTGGCGGAGAATTGGGTGGTTTAGCCGATGTTTACGGAAATCAAATACCTGCATACAGAGATAAGCTTGATACTTTAGTTTCCGCATTAATGGATAATGTTAACAGCATACATAAAAAAGGTTATTCATTGGGAAATCCTCCTCAGACCGGTAATGACTTTTTTACAAGCTACACCGACGGGAAGCTGGAAATAAACTCAGAGATATTAAATGATTCGAATTTAATTTCTGTTTCATCCGACGGTACCAGCGGCAACGGGGATATAGCCCTTCAAATCTCGGAAATTTCAAACCAGAAGCTGATAAACGGAGCAACGCTGACTGAGTCATATGCCAACCTGGTCAGCGGTATAGGAACCGATAAGGTGTCTGCAGATAATACTATGGAATCAACGGACCTTGTTTTAACCCAGCTTGAACAGGAAAAATCTTCGGTTTCCGGGGTATCATTAGATGAAGAAATGACTAATTTGCTGACATACCAGCGCTCTTATGATGCATCGGCAAAATTAATTAAAGCTGCCGACGAGATGCTTCAAACAGTGCTAGACCTGGTGGGACAATGAGAATCTCAGATTCAATCCTCGGAAATGCTTTTATTAAAGATTTAAACAGTGTAAAGTCGAGAGTCGCCGAACTCCAGGTGCAGATAGCCACCGGGAAAAAGCTCCAAAAACCTTCAGATTCCCCTTCAGGAACTTCTAAAGTTATTAAACTCCAAAATTATTTGAACAGCTCTGATTTGTATTCCAAAAATATCGGTAATGCAATCCCTTTTATCGATGAAACCGTTTCCGCACTTGATTCAATTAATGATGAAGTCAATAAAGTTCTTACTTCTTTAACTGAATTAAAAAATCCGGCCAATCAATCCGATCTTACCGTATATGCCAACCAAATCGACATGTCATTAAATGCAATAATGGATAAGGCTAATTCAAAGTATGACGGGAAATATTTATTCGGCGGAACCGATTTTTCATCGGAACCGTTCGGATTATCGGCCGACAAGCAGGCTGTAATCGTCAAACCGGGCGATATTTCGGGAGATCAAAATATAAAAATTTCACCGAGCATTCTTCAAAAAATTAATTTAAGCGGCACAGAAGTATTCGGGACAATTGTAAAGCAGGGAGGAAATTTCGATACGGCCGCGGCTGCCGGTTCTGTTTTTACAAATCAAACTTCAGTCTACGATGCAAAAGGAAACGAATATACTCTGACAGTCAACTATACAAAAACCGCTGCAAACAGCTACGATTTAACTTATGATATAACAGATTCCGCAGGCAGCTCAATTTTCCCGACTGCACCCCCGGCTCAGCAGCTTCAGTTTAATTCAAGTACGGGCAGTCTTGAATCAGTCAATGGGGACACCTCCTCCGCAATAAGGATTACTGAGCCTAATCTTAAAATTGATTTTTCGCTGGATTTATCATCTTTAAAGGAAAATAATAATTCCTCATCAATAAGCTTATCTGCTAATCAGGATAATGATATATTTAATACTCTGATGAATATTAAGGAAAATCTGAAGGCAGGTATAATTCCGGATGATGCTCAGATAGATCAGCTGAAAAACTTCAGCAATCATATTTTAAATAATGCATCCAAAGCAGGAAATATCATAAACCAACTGAATGATACGGAAGATCTCCTAAACAGCAAAAAGCTTGCAGCAGAAGATTTGATTGGGGGAGAAGAGAACGTTGATGTTGCCCAAGCAATAGTCGATCTTCAGCAGCAGGATTATCTCCTCCAGGTTTCCTATAAATTATCTGCGATGATTCTTCCCAAATCAATCCTGGATTTCTTATGATCAAATCGGCGGGGACTTTTTCCGGTCTCATTCTGGGATTAATATCAATTTTCGGCGCATTTTTAATTGAAGGCGGATCTGCCAAGGCTCTTTTTCTTTTGCCGGCATTAATTATTGTTTTCGGGGGAACTTTTTCCGCTACAATTATCGGTTTCGGCCTTGAAAAATTTATAAGCATTTTCCGGCTCATTAAAATAGCCTATTTCCCAAGGCACTATAATTTAAAAAGACTAATAAACCTCTTTGTTGGATTTTCTGCCAAAAGCAAAAGGAGCGGGATTCTAACAATTGAAAGGGATATTGAAATTATCGATCATCCGTTTCCAAAAAAATTAGTAAAGTATGTTATTGACGGGACAAATGCCGAGTCATTAAGAAACTTAGCGGACCTGGAATTAAAGGGAATGCAGGAACGGCATTATTCCAATATATTGATTTTTAACAAGATGGGCGGATATGCTCCCACCATGGGAATAATCGGTACCGTAATGGGTTTAATTATGACCTTGGCAAACGCCGGCAACGATCCTAATCTTTTAATAAAAAATATTGCGACTGCATTTATCGCCACTCTCTGGGGAATATTCAGCGCAAATATTATTTGGCTACCAATAAGCGATAAATTAAAGAAATGTCACCTGGAAGAAAAATTAATGATGGAGATTTCAGTGGAGGGGACGTTGGCGTTACAGAGCCAAGAAACCCCCTCAATAGTAAAAGCAAGGCTGGCAAGCATGCTTCCTCAAAAGGAGCAGGAAAAAATACACGGTTAAGCAGCATTGATGAATCTCTTTTCGGTGAAGGTTCGGATAAGGACAGGTATCTTATTACCTACTCCGACCTCATTACCCTGCTTTTAGGCTTGTTTATCATCCTTTATGCAATCTCTAATATTGATGCAAGAAAATATGAAAAAATGATTACCGCCATAAGTTATGTCTTCGGACATGAAGGAAAAATTGTCGGGCTTAAGAACGATGTAATTAACGTAGAGCTTCCCAGCAATAATTTAAAAAATGAATTAGCGGATATAATCAAGGAATATAAATACGATAATTATGTAAAGCTCGAGGAAAATGAGCGCGGTATAACTATTCATATTATGGATGAAATTTTGTTCCCCTCGGGCAGTGCGGAGCTTAATAAAAATTCGCTGGTTGTTTTAAAGAATATTGCTTCAGTAATCCGGAAGCTGCCTAACGATATAAGGGTCGAGGGGCATACCGATAACGTTCCGATTTCAAAGCCGAATTATCCTTCTAACTGGCACTTATCCGTCGCCCGTGCTTTGAATACTGCTTATTATTTGATAAATAATGAAAACCTCCCTTCTGATAAAGTATCCATTGTCGGCTACTCCGAATATAAGCCTATTGCATCAAATGATACAGAGGAGGGAAGATCGATGAACAGAAGAGTAGATTTAGTAATAGTAAACAAATAAAACCATGCAGATAAAAACATTTCAATTCGGAACCGTGAACTTCAGTGAAGAGAATATTCTGAGATTCAAAGCAGGCCTGTTCGGCTTTGAAGAGCTGAAAGATTTTCTCTTAATCAAGCCGGATGACGACAATATTTTCTATTGGCTTTATTCTATAGAAAAACCGAATATCGGGTTTCCTCTAATCGGCTTGAACGTAATTTATGAGAACTACCCGTCTGATGAAAAAACTACTGCATTCGGGATCGTCACTATGAACAAGGATCCTTTGAAAATAACCGTAAATTCAAAAGCACCTGTTTATATAAACCAGGATGATAAAACAGGCTTTCAAAAGATAGTAGAAGACGAAAAGTATGTTGTACATTATAATCTATTCATAGAATAGGTGAAGTAATGCTGATACTAGCCCGGAAAAACGGAGACGAGATTATAATAGATTCGAAAATAATTGTTAAGGTTATTTCTGCGTCGGACGGTTCCGTAAAGATAGGTATAACTGCACCGGAAGAGATTGAAATACTGAGGGGAGAAATTTATAGTAAAGTAAAAGAGAGCACCCTGAGAGCATCGGAGGAAAGCAGGCTTAGACCCCTGGATATTTCCAAGCTTAAGTTTAACAAGTTTAAGGAATAAATGAGCGAATCCGATCCTAAAATAAAAGTCCTGGTGGTCGATGATTATTACATCATCTGCAATCTGCTGAAAACGTATTTGAGAGATTACCAGATTGAAGTTATAACCTGTTCAAACGGAGTTGAAGGGATTAAAATAGCTTATGAAGCAAAACCCAATCTTATATTTCTCGATTTACTTATGCCCGATTTAGACGGGATAAAGATGCTCCATGTAATCAGGAGCATTGAGCAATTGAAGAAAACGCCTGTGATAGTTATAAGCGCCAACACGAACAGATCCAATGTTTTAAATGCGATTGAAGCCGGTGCAGACAGGGTAATTTCAAAACCCTTAAAAAAAGAAATAATATTGAGGAATTTAAATGAGCTCTTGGGGATACAGTTCTCTGCTCCGGAAAACAAAAGTGAAATTCAAACTGTTGAAGATGCAGAGATGGTAAAGCAGCTGCGTCAGGATTTTCTGGAATTTTTTAATTCTAGGAAGACGGAATTTGAATCTGCCCTTATCAGCCGCAGCAGCAATTCATTAAGGAAAATCATCCATGATATGAAAGGGATAGGCGGAGCAATAGGCTACCCCGAATTAACTGAGATAAGCTCCGAGATTCAGGATGATCTCCTTGTTAAGGAAACAGACTGGGAGTTCATTAAGCTTAAATGCGGAAAGATTATGTATATCGTCAACGAGATACAAAACAGAGTTAACGGATAATTTATGTTTGTAATTGTCGGATTGGCCTTAGTAGTTATTTCAATAGTAGTAGGATTTACCATGGCCGGGGGCAATTTACTGCTGCTCCTGCAATGGTCTGAGCTGCTGGTAATCGGCGGCGCTGCTGTCGGAAGCGTTTTGATTGCCACTCCGTTATCTGTTCTTAAAAAAATCGTTAAAGAAATTACCCAGGTAATTAAACCTAAGCACAACTCCAAGCAAGATTATCTCGATCTGCTTAAGTCTTTTAATGAACTTTTCCTGGTAGCTCAAAGAGACGGCTTGCTTTCCATCGAAAAACATATA
>DATKLQ010000531.1:0-4066 GCA_035542335.1 Ignavibacteriaceae bacterium
TTACTTTATCCTCAGACCTCATTATTTTAATTCACTCATTCATTTACCCGCTTTTCGTTTTCATTCGGACGATTTTTTCAAGAATTGAACAATCTGCCCATTTTATAGAAGAAGATTTAAACATATCTGCCTCACATTGACTTTTATTTCTCAAAGAGTGAGAAGTTATATCTCTTCTTGTTTTTACTGCTTAACCAGCTCTACCCGGCGGTTCTTTGCCCTGCCCTCCTCCGTATCATTCGACATTACAGGAGAAAGAGACGCCACGCCGTAAGCTTTTAAACGGGATTCGGGTATTCCGTATTTGCCTAAGAGAGTTTTTACTACTGCATCCGCACGCTCTTTCGACAGCTTCATATTTGAATCGAAAGATCCCACATTATCTGTATGTCCTACAATGTAAACATTCAGTGATGCATTTTCCTTCAGCATTTTAGCAATCTCCGCGACTGCAGCATCCGATTCAGGCTTTATTTCCGATTTTCCCGTATCGAAATAAATACCATATATTGAAACATGACCCGTCGAATTGATGTCGTTTCCCATAGCTTCGGCATCCGCAGTAATTTCCTGCTTCATTATCTCTTTTTCTACAATCGAAAGTCTGTACAAATTGTTGTATGATCTTACCTCTACCCAGGTTTCTTTGTTTTCCTTTTGAAGCATTATAGTAGAGACTCTATTGAAGTTATCATCATAGAGAACCTTCCCGCCGATCTTCTTCAAAGCATCCTGGACATTCCTCCGTATTTTTAGTTCGCCCGGCTCGGCAGCGCCTTTATCCAGCTTGTACTCAATATAATACTTATGCCCTTCAACTATTACGAACTTTTTATCCTGGTTTATAAATTTATAGCTGTCGAATTCCGTATCCTTATATCCGGATATGTGGAAGTCAGGCATCCTTGAAAGCAAGGGATGATCCTTGCTCCCTTTTATATCAGGTTCGGAAGCTCTTGAAAAGTTGAGCCCTGTCAGGCAGAATATTAAAGTATAGATCACTGCTGTTAAATTTTTCATATGATTCCTTCTATTACATTATTCCGTTTTGATGCTTAAATTTAATCACTCAATCAGCACCTTGATTCTAATGAGGCATTCCGTAGACTAACGGTTCATTTAAACTTAGTAGTTCTGGTAATTGATATTGCAGAAGTAATTTTACTGCTGCTCATAAAAGATTGATTGATTTGCCCCCTATTAATTGCTTCAAGAGTAAATTGAGCCTCGTTTATTTCGGGACGGTTTATAAAATAACTTTTTGACACCAAGTAATTTCCAGTAAGAGGATTAGATATATTAAATCCCTGCACATCGACTATAGTTGAAGAATCATTTCTGCCTGTCAAAACCATTGTTAAGACAAGTTCCCTGTCATTAGCCGCATCGGCCCAGGAAACATTAATATCTTCATTTCTAGGCTGCTCCGCCGGAATATTCAATTGATATAAATCTTTTACTCTTGTAACCACGCTGCTCGAATAGATTTTACCATCGCTTAAAGTAATTTTGCATTCATAAGCAGAATTCAGCTGAAACGGGAGAAGATCAAAAGGTTCTATTACATAATAAGGCTCATTATTTAATCCATGTTTCAACGTCATTTTAATATTATTCATCTTTACATCGCCTGATTTCAGTTCAATTGAATTAAAGTTTTTATCATAAAGCCATGTTATAGTTGTAAAAGTTATCGTTCCCGAAGAGATGCTTTTATTTATTTGGATATCAGGTTTGATAAGTGAGGGATCCTCCAGATCAACATCTGAAAGCGGCGAATCCTGGGTGCAGCCGTTAAATGAAAATAAGCATAAGAACAGAAAAATCAACACTGCCGAAAAATCAACAATTATTTCCGAAAAATTTACGGATTTGGATTCGTTCCCCAATTTATTCTCCTCCTTAGCAGGATGATAATTATTTGTAATTCAAAATAGCTTTCTATCGTTAAAAAAACAATATCAATCTTGAGTTGGCAGTAGGTACTTTATCGTCAAATTGAATCCGAAATGGAAAAGAAATGGTTTAGCGGTATTCGGTAATGAAACCCGTATCGTTGGATGTAAAACGTAAATCGAAGAATACACGTTACCGATATTCGAAACGGGCTTCGTAACCGTAACCGAATTCCCAAAGTTTGGTTCCGGCTTTGCCGGTTTATGTAGTAGGCAATATGTCTTGTCCTGAAATAGGTTGCCTTATAAATATACTATTAATTAAATAATTGTAAATGATTTATATTTTTATCAGTTTCTTCTAAAGTATTAGTAGTATACAGATGTAAACTTTTATGTTCAGGTAAAGGAATAGTTTTTCAGATAAGCCGGAACTAAGTCATAAATATCGAATATCGAACGCTCGTTCCGGTATCCAGAATCTAGTATCCAGCATCCATCATCTAGTATCCAGCATCCATCATCTAGTATCCAGCATCCATCATCCAGTATCCAGCATCCAGTATCCATGATATATCTTAACTTTTTTTAGTCTCGCCTTTTCTTCTTCTGGTTTTATTGACCGTTGCGGCGGCAATCCTTTTTGCAGTCTTTGTAGACTTCCCTCGCTTCTTTGCAGATTTTTTTATCTTTTCATATTGTCTTTTTCTTTTCGGACTCTTGACTCCTCTCGGCGGCATAATCTTCTCCTTTAGTTAATTATTTTTTTAAAAAAAATATCAAAATATTCTTAATTATTGATGAAGGAAATGCACATTCAATAATTTTGATAACTTAAATCACAAAGATGGTAAATGGTAAATGGAAAATGGGAGGAAGATTAACAAGATTGCAGGATTATCCGAAGGGATCCTAGGACAAGATTGCAAATTGAAGGATTAAAGTACTAGCCATTTTGCACCATGCGCTAAGTTCTGTGCACTATTCTCTATTCTGACTACAGGATGAATTGAATGATAGTCGAATGACATTACTATAGCTCCGAAGACTATAAATTAAGGAGCTGGAATATTCAGCTCTACTGAGAACTTCATATATTCAAATCCGGCTTTTTCACCAACTTTCAGGTTCATCAGTTTCATATCAACTATTTCTAATCTCCCTATTCCTTTTTTCATGCTTTTTAATTCAGTTTCGGCTTTGTTTAAGTTTTCGTTATTGTTATTTCCCGAATATAAAATTGTATCAAGTAAAGCAGCGGTCCTTTCATAGCTTTCCTTATCCAGTACAAAACTGAATTGCCTGATTTCCTGCGGGGCATTTATATTCTTTTCACCCGCCTCATTAGGTCCTGAATTATCTGAATTCCTGAAATGCCATCCTTCTATATATAAAGAATTTATTCCATGAAAGGGGGGTGTTGCTATTGCACAATAATTCTCATTATAATCTGAATCACGGATTGAAATTATCCAGCCGAATTCACCAGGCAGTAATTCGAAAAATAGATTTTTGGAAATTTTATAATGAAAACTGTTTCCTTTTTCAATCTCTCCCGAGAATTTAAGCTGCTGTGAAAAACCGTCACTTAGAAATAGAACAAAAAGCAAAAAGACTAAAAATAAGGCAAATTTATTGGTCATTTTATCTTCAAGCTTAACTCCAGCTCATCTTTAATCGGAATCCCGTTTGCAGCTTTTAAAGGAATCTCAGGTTTTAATTTTCTTGATTGTTGAACGGCATTCAGATAAATATGTACAATTTGAAATCCGATCTTCTGATAAAAATATAATCCCTTGATATTATCATTTGTAGTTACAAGCCAAATTTCGCCGCAGTTTTTTTCCTTTGCTTCATCGATTACTAAATTAACCAGGGCAGTACCGATTCCTTTATTTTCTAATATGCTGTTGAGCGAGACTATTTCACACTTTTTACCGTCTATATTATAAGTGATTAATCCGGTTTTTTCTTTTCCGGCTTCAGCAAGGAAACCTTTTAAAAAGCTTGGATAATACACCGTATTGTGAACGGCTATAGCTTTCGATCCCCAATGATTTTCAATAAACTTATCTATCCAAGCTTTGTCGCTGTTAAGAATTCTTCTATATTTAATTTTCACCACAACCTAATCTCATTTCTCAAATGCTATGGAGACAGTCACTCCCTTT
>DATKLQ010000532.1:0-5916 GCA_035542335.1 Ignavibacteriaceae bacterium
CTCAGCGAATTTTCCAAGACTAATAAAGAAGGCGGAAGCCTTGAGCAGTATCTTGAAAATATTTCCTTATTATCCGACGTAGATACTTACGAAGAAGAGAAGAATGCCGTTACATTTGTAACAATACACGGCGCAAAAGGATTGGAATTTCCCGTGGTTTTCGTTTCGGGCTGCGAAGAGGATATTTTCCCTTTATCCAAACGCTTCAGTTCGGATTCAACCGTGGAAGAAGAACGCAGATTATTTTATGTAGCAGTAACCAGGGCTAAACAGAAGGTTTATGTTTCGCATGCACGTTCACGCTACAGGTTCGGCGAAGTTGCATACCAAAGCAGATCGAGGTTTATAGATGAGTTAAAACCGGAACTAATTGCCGAGGTAAACGGAAGCATCGGAAGGAAATCTGCCAGGAAAACTAAAAAAGAGATTTACTATGAGTACTTCGAGAGTGTGGATTATGTTGATTTTAACCAGGAAGATAAAACGCTGCACCCGGGAAGCCGTGTAATGCATGATAAGTTCGGGTTGGGTAAAGTAACTCACGTTATAGGAGCGGGCGATACTTTAAAAGCCACCGTGGTATTCGAAGGAAATAATGTGAAGCAGTTAATGCTGAAGTTTGCGAAGCTGAAGGTTCTATAAACAAGCGAATATAAAATAACAAATTAACATATTAAGGAGTTCGTTCATGTCAGTAGCCCCTAAAAAATTAGCTATTCTCGTTGGCGGAGGACCGGCACCGGGAATTAACAGCGTGATCGGTGCAGCCACTATCAGAGCAGTTGTGGAAGGAGTCGATGTTCTGGGAATAAAAGACGGCTTTAAATGGCTCATGGAAGGTGATATCAATTTTTTTAAGGAATTAACAATTCAGAATGTAAGCCGTATTCATTTTAGGGGCGGTTCTTATATCGGAATCTCTAGGGCAAATCCTACCAAAGATAAAAAACATCTTGAAAATACAGTTACTTCTCTGCTCAGGCTGAATGTTGATAAATTAATTACTATCGGCGGCGATGACACTGCATACAGCGCAATGAAAGTCGATGAGATGGCTTCGGGGAGAATTAAAGTAGTTCATGTACCTAAGACAATAGACAACGACCTCGATCTTCCTCACGGAATATCAACATTCGGGTTTCAGACAGCCAGGCACATCGGTGTTGAATTGGTAAAAAATCTGATGGTCGATGCTCAGACAACCTCACGGTGGTACTTCGTAGTATCTATGGGACGCAAAGCAGGCCACCTTGCTCTCGGGATTGGAAAAGCTACAGGCGCAACATTAACATTAATTCCGGAAGAATTTTCCAATAAAGTAATCGGCTTGTCGCAAATGGTTGATGTGCTGGTAGGGGCAATTATCAAAAGGATGAGTTACGGGAAAAAGGACGGAGTAGCAATTATTGCAGAGGGCCTGGTTGAACATTTAAATCCTAAAGATCTTGAATCGCTGGTTAATGTGGAAAGGGATGCTCACGACAATATCCGCATAGCTGAAGTTAATTTCGGCGAAATATTAAAATATAAGGTTCAGGAACGGCTCAAGGAATTCGGTTTAAAAGCTACTATCGTAGCAAAAAATATCGGCTATGAATTACGCTGCGCAGACCCGATTCCTTTTGATATGGAATATACAAGAGATTTAGGTTTTTCTGCCGCACAGTTTATTTTAGCCGGCGGAAACGGTGCAATGGTTTCCATTCAGAACGGCCGTTTTGTTCCTTTATACTTTAAAGATATTCTTGATCCGGTTACTGGAAAGACAAAAGTTAGGATGGTTGATCCTAGTTCCGAATCATTCTTTATCGCCCGCAGGTATATGCTTAGGCTTAACAAAGCCGATTTCGAGGATCCGCATGAACTTGCTAAATATGCTGCAACCTGCGGAATATCCCTCGAGGATTTCAGGAAACAATTCTATTACCTGATAGAAAATGATCTGCTGTATAAAAATTTGGAGAACGGAAAAATACAGTTAACAGGCACTGAATCAAACACTGCATATAGAGCAAAATCCCGCTCACCCAAAGAGGAAGAAGAAAACAATTCTATAATATAGTTGTTCTTACTGCGTAGCACAGGGAAATCCTGTGCTACGTATCTTTAAATCCCTTTTCAAAAATATAAGGAATTTTCACAAATTATCTCCGGTATGCCGGTTAAATAATTTTATGCCGTCCTTTCTTTTACTAATGTGTGATCCAGATAATTTACTTTTTTTTCAAAACTTCCAATTTATCTTTGTAATTTTAAAATTTTTAAAGCTTAAAAGAGGAGAACGGTTTATGGCAAGAAATTTCATCTCCAACAAAGATGAAACCGTAAGGATGTTCGAAAACAACTTTATGGAAGCATTGTCGCGCGTCCATCCCGCGGTACCATTAGTAATTTACCTGCCTGTTATCTCTTTCTTTCTTTACAGGTCTGTTGCAGTATTCCATTTTTCCGTTGTAACAATTTTGTCTTTTATACTTCTTGGGATTATGGTTTGGACCTTGGCAGAATATACTCTTCACAGGTTTATATTTCACTATAAGCCGAAGTCAGAATTTGGAGAGAAAATTCACTTTATTTTTCATGGGGTTCATCATGATTATCCAAGCGATTCAAGACGGCTAGTAATGCCTCCTTCGGTCAGCATTCCGCTCGCATTTTTGTTCTATTTTCTCTTTCAAGCTCTTATAGGAAAAGAGCTCGTCTCCCCGTTTTTCGTGGGATTTGTAGCAGGTTATTTATTTTATGATATGACTCATTACGCTGTGCATCATTTCCCCATTCATAATAGGGTATTTCTTTTCCTGAAAAAACACCATATGCGCCATCATTTTCAGGACGCAGACAAAGGATTTGGAGTCAGCTCGCACCTTTGGGATCAAATCTATAAGACCAATTTCCCCAAGACTGAAAAGAATTAAATAACATACATCCTCTTTGCAGGTCAGAACTATTTTTTAGCATCTGAAGATTCTTATTTCAGATGCTTTTTATTTTAAATGGGGAAGTTGTTGCATAATAATACAAGAAAAATTCATTTTCTCTGTTTAATTCAGATGAAAAAATTTGATATTATTGTAATGGTTATTTTTAGTAAAAATGACCTGCGGCACAATTTTAGATAAACAAGGGGAAATATTCTTTATGAAACGAAAGATTCAGCTATTACCGTCTGGTATTCCGCTGGTTGATAACGCATGGGGTGGCTTTTATGTTGGAGGAACATACCTGCTCATAGGTCAAAAAAAATCAGGACGATCTTTATTAGGGCTCCAGTTTGCATATGAGTGCGTTAAACAGAAGGGAATATGCCTTTACCTTACAAGTTCAAGGCCGAAGGAATTAATGATCAATGCAGCATCAATTGATTTCGATCTGCAATATCATATGCAGCAGAATTCGGTGATATTGGTAAAAGTGGCGGTTCCTGAAAAAAATAGCGAGAAAAATCAGGATGATTCCCTGGCCGAATTCTTTAAAGATATCATACCCTTAATTGAACAATATCAGCCCGCTAAACTTGTCTTTGATGAGCTTACTCCGTTTATCGAATTTAATAATTTGAAATATCTGCAGGAAGTTTTCCTGGAAGCAACGGAAAAAATTGAAGATTCAGGCGTAACTAGCCTGCTGATCCTGAGCGATCCTGCTGTATCGGAAACAACTTCAATCGTAGAAACTCTTGTAGAATGTGCAACCGGAATAATATACCTCCAGAAATACGATGACAGGGAAAAAAGAATAAACGGGGGAAAAATGATTATTACGCCGAATATTGGGCATGCAGAGGGACAGTTCTCATCGGATTATATTATTGAACCTTACAGAGGGATCGTAACCGATTATAAAAAATCTTATTCGGAATTATTAAATCACCGTTTCGCTAAAAAGGAAGAGAAGTATAAATCACTGGCTGAAATAGTGACTTCCGCCGAAAAAATTTCTTTTTCAAATCTGTACAACGCAAATGATTTTAACTTAGTGCTCAACAACCAGCTTGCAAAATTTAAAACCACGGGGGAACCATTCTATCTTGTTTCATTCAGATTAAACCCCGAAGCCGAAAAGCACCGCCTGATTTCTATGACCCAGCTTCAAAACACAGTAAGGCTGTCAATCGAAAAGAAAGATAAAATTTGCGTTATTAATAATAAAATAATCATTTTAATAGCAGGCGAAGATCCTAAAAACCTTCTAAACCTTATAGCTAAAATTAAAAGCAATATGCCTATCGCCGATCCTGATTATCTGAACAGGATCTTTCAGCATATTCTTGTATACACCATTCAAGTCGAAGAACGTTTCGGCAGCGGAGAAGAGATGATTGCCGAGATAATTTCAGAAACCGATAACGGTTCTGGCACAGATTTCCTGAAGAAAAACTTTTCTAAATAATCCAATTTATCCTTAGGTTCAATAGTTTACATTTTTGCAAGCTATCGTTTAAAATTTCTCATTATTTTCTTTGTTTTACAATGATACAAAAAAATTTATATTATTGACCTGAACCGGTTAAAAAACTCTCTTTCATAGGCATTTTCAAATAGAAAACTTTGCCTCCGGTGGCATTATTGTTGTCATTCTTTGCAAATGAATCCCGCTGAAAAAATAGAGAGGCAAAAAATTCAACTTGATTCCACATTATATGCTCAGGGTAACAGAAATGTTAGTAGGCATTATGTCCCCAGGATAATTATAAGCGGACTGCTCACGGCAGTTTTTTTATTGATTTTAATTTATACCCTCCCTGTCACTCTTAATTCGATAACTAAACTTCTGGAATATTCGGTTTCTGCCGCACTTGTCATTTTTTTGATAGTTCTTTTATTAAGATATCTTATTATTCTTTTAATGGCTTATTTAAATCTTAACAAGCATACTTTTCAAATCAGCGGAGATTACTCTCCTTTTGTCTCTATAATTATCCCGGTTTATAATGAAGAAAATTTGCTCGGGAACTCTATCAATTCATTGCTTAACTTGAATTATAAATTTTACGAAATAATAATTGTAAATGACGGATCGACTGATAGAACACAAGCGATAGCAGAAAGTTTTGTGGGATATCGCAGTGGAATATATAATGAGGTGAAAATTTCGCTGATCAATAAAAGAAACGAAGGTAAAGCAAGTGCACTAAATGCCGGAATTAAATTTTCAAATTCGGAGTTCATTTTATGTGTTGACGGCGATTCACAGTTGAGTCCCGACTCACTTAAACTTGCAGTCCGGCATCTTCTTAATCCGTCGATAGGCGCAGTTTCGGGAAACGTTAAGGTTTTAAACCGCGGCCGGCTGCTTACAGATCTTCAGGCTCTTGAATATTTGGAAGGATTAAATCTTACCAGGAGTGCGCAGAGTTTTGTAAAATTGGTAAATATCATTCCCGGTCCGTTAGGTTTATTCAGAAGGAAAGTAATTGAACAGGCCGGTTTTTACTCAAGCGATACCTTTGCTGAAGATGCGGATATTACTTTAAAAATTTTATCTAAAGGATGGAAAGTATCTTATGAGCCTTATGCTGTATCCTATACTGAAGCACCAACCAGCTTGAACCAGCTTTTAAAGCAGAGATACAGATGGACAAGAGGAATAATTCAGTCACTTAAAAAAAATAAAAAGGATCTTTTAAAGCGTGCGAGCTTCGGAAATTTAATGGTGCTTAGCACCATGTTGTATGAGGTTATCATTTGGCCTGTTATGAACATTTCCGCAAACTTGTCTTTTATAGCTGCAGCTTTTTTCTTCGGATACGTTTCTTTGATTTTTTTCTGGTGGGCTGCCTTAACGTTGCTTGATTTTATTGCAGCGCTCTATTGCATAGCTTCCGAAAAGGAAGAAGTGCGCCTTGCGTTTTACTCTGTTATATACAGGATCTTTTTTATCCTGATTGTAGATGTATGCAAGACTATTTCTTCT
>DATKLQ010000533.1:0-3391 GCA_035542335.1 Ignavibacteriaceae bacterium
AGTTGATGAAGGCTTAAGGATAGAATTGAGCGAGTCGAATGATAATATTTTTTTTGAAATCGGGACTGCTACATTGAAAGAGAAAGCCAGGCTTCTCCTTGAAAAAATTGGAAATTATCTCAGCAAGCTTCCCAATAAGCTCATAATCGAAGGGCATACCGATTCCCGGCCTTACAGCGGGGACGGTTCAGGCTATACTAACTTTGAACTCAGTGCCGACAGAGCCAATTCAGCAAGAAGAGCATTGGCGGTGAGCAATCCCTCATTATTAAATCAAATTGAGGAAATAAGAGGCTACGCGGATAAGAAATTGAGAGATCAAAATGATCCCTTCAATGTCGTTAACCGAAGGATCAGCATCATTGTTAAGTTTACAGAGAAGGATAAAAAGGTCTTGTGAAACCGAATTGCTCTGCTAAAATATTAATTGTTGAAGATAATTCCGAGACTTTAACACTTCTTAAAAAATTATTATCCATAAATAGTTATAATACCTTTGAAGCTCAAAGCATGTCGAAGGCTTTGGAATTGTTAAAGAACGAGACACCCGATGTAATAATTTCAGGATGGTCGCTTCCCGCAATAGACGGCCCTGAGTTCTGCAGGGCTGTGAAGTCAAATGAGAAATTCAAAACTACCTACCTCATCATTTTAACATCAAAAGCTACGCTTAATGACCGGATTTCAGGATTGGATTTCGGTGCCGATGATTTTATCGTAAAGCCGGTAGAAAACCAGGAGCTGCTGGCAAGAATCAGAACCGGAATAAGAATACATGATCTGCAGAATGAATTGAAAAAAATAGAACATGAAAAAGCTCTGATCGAAATGGCTTGCACTATCGGGCACCAGATAAATAATCCCCTAAGCAGCTTAATGTATGCCCTAAAAAGTGTAAAATTTGAATGTTTAAAGGGGGGACAAAACGAAGATTTCGATTTAATGGAAAAATCAGTTTCAAGAATCAAGAATTTGGCTGCAGAGCTAATACATTTAAAAGACCCGAAAATCATCGATTATGTCCCCGGAACCTCAATGCTCAAGCTGAAAGGTTCAGCCGGCTAAATTAAATCTGCTTCTTTTCGATAATAAATCAAAGAAGCATAATGTTGAACAAAATAGTAAATATTACATCAAATCCCGGGTATAATAATTCCAAGGGGAGCACTTCGTCTTCCCCGAAATATTTGCTGAAAGATAATTCTTCTTCCGGTACGGGGGATAAAATTGAATTATCGCCCGCTTTAATCTTTTTAAAAAAACTGGAGTGGACACTAAAAGAAGTAAAGGTTTCGGAAGATAAATATTTTATCTCATTTGAATACCGGAACTTCGAGTTTAATACGGCTTTTAATCCTTCGGATATAAATTCAAATTCTTATATAAAATACAGGATAAAATTATTATCTCCTTCCCTTTTGAAAGATGAGAAAAGTATTTATGATTATTCAAAGCTTACAATTGTGCTGAATCTCTCAATCGGGTTTCATAGGAAGCAGCCGGGCATTTTGGGAATCATAACAAGCAGAGATTCTTCCGCTGAGAGCTTCTTTGATAATGAATTCAGAAATTCGATGCTCAACCTGGCTTCCCTTTTTGAAAGATTGTTTTTTGTCAGCATTGAAAATGTGCAGCGGAAACCGGAAATGATAGAAGATATTGTGGAAGATTCGATAAAGGATTTAACCGGGCTGACCAGGATTAATGATCTTTTAATTTTATTCCTGGAAAAATTAACAGGAGAGAAAATATATCCCAAAATAGTTACTTTCAAAAATAAAGATGATGAATCTTTAATTCTAATCGATGCAATCAATATTAATACCTTAACCTGACCTCGATTACTGCCGTTTTTTTAACTCCTTAATTCATTTAATCTTATCTCTAACTTCATTTGAGACATTCAAATATTAAGGGTTTATATTGATACATAATTGAATTCCTGAGATCTCTTTTTCCTTCATTTTTTTGAATATGGGCAATGGCATATGCTTTGAATTTATAAAAACGTCATTTGTGTCATTACTTCTTAAAGCGAAAACATATGAGCGGCAATTCTAAATTTATCGGTGTGTGTAAGCGTTTCCTTACTTTTTTCTATTACAGTAAATTGGAGGAATATTTGAACGAAGGGCATACCAAAAAGACGAATAAAGATTTTCTTGGAGCCCTAATTTCGTTTAATAAAGCATTGTCATTAAGGCCCGGTTCAGCCGATATTTATTTCAATATCGGAATATGCAAAAAGGAGCTGGAAGATTACGACGGTGCGGTTCATTCTTTTTCCAAGGCAATTGAAAAAAACAAAAATTTTGCGGAAGCTTATTCCCAGAGAGCCTCTGTGAAGACTACAATGGGGAAAAATCTGGATGCGGTAAAAGACTGTGTTACTGCTATTGAGCTGGATTCGTCATTATATGATGCATACATTATAATCGGGGATGCTAAAAGAAAACTGGGGAAGTACAAGGAAGCAGAAAAAAATTATACAAGAGCAATTGCAATCAACCCGGGTGCACCGGAATTGTATTTTAAAAGAGCACATACCAGAAGAAATTCAGGAAATTTTGAAGGCGCACTGGAAGATTTCAACAAATATGTTGAATTAAACCCGGACGTTGAAAAGATTAGCGTTAATGATATGATTAGAACTTTATTTAAACGGGAATTAAAACTGGCAAAGTTCCAGGTTTAGATTTTTAATCAACTTAATTAAAAGAAAGCTGTAGAATAAGAAAGCCTGCAATTAAATGCAGGCTTTCGTTTAAATTACATACTACACCGTCATATCATAAAGATGACATCTTTTTAGAAAGATGTTATCTTTTACTCTTACTTCATCAGCAGCATCTTTTGTGTTTTTAGATAGCTCTGCTTCCCGTCTGTACTTTTTGCGTTTACTGAATAGAAATATACCCCTGATGAGAGATTCTTCGGTTCCCATTGAATTTCATGCATTCCCTTTTCTTTTATTCCTTCATGAAATAATTCGATTATTTCTCCCAGCATGTCAAATATTGTTATCTCCACTTTGCTTTCCAGAGGAACTGCATACCTGATTGTTGTGGAAGGATTGAATGGATTAGGATAGTTTTGATATAAGAAGTATTCTTTCGGTCCGAAATTTACATTTAGCAATATCTCTTTGGAATATTCAAACGTTCCGTCAAAATCAATCTGCTTTAACCTATAACTGAGTTCTCCATTATAGGTCTGACCCTTGAATTCATCAGTAAATTGATATTCCGTCAAACTGGTCGTTGTCCCATGTCCGTTAATAAATCCTATCTTTTCCCAATTAGAATTTATCTTTCTTTGTACTTCGAATCCCTTGCTATTTGTCTCCGTGGAAGTTCGCCACTGAAGTTCAACGGAATTATCCAAACTATTC
>DATKLQ010000534.1:0-5619 GCA_035542335.1 Ignavibacteriaceae bacterium
CGGATAAACTCCGAACTCGCCGCAGTATAAAGGAAGATTATTCTCTTTGGCTACCTTTATTGCGGGGGAGATAATCTCTTCAAGCTTTTTCTTATCGAAATATCCGTTGGCTACTTCTCTCATATACTTTTCTGCAGGCTCAGATAATCCTTGGTAATTTATAGTATCTACTATTTGCCCGGGATAGTTTACCGGTCCGGTGTATTCTGCAATCGGAGTCCAGCTAGCTGTATGATGAGTTAATGCCAACGGGGTATAAAAATGAAAACTCAGGATAATATTTTTATCATTTTCAGGGAATTTCAAATCAGGGAAAGTATCGGCAGTCTGCCACCTGTTTGATCCGATTACAATTATTCTTGCCGGTTCCTTTTCCCTGATGGCGGCAACAACTTCAGCTAAAAGTTTATTCCAATCTTCAGGATTATCTGCTACAGCCTCATTTAAGATTTCGTAAGCCAGCATTCCGTTGGAATATTTATGCAGATCATCTGAAAGCTGGAGCCACATATTAATTAATTTCTTCTGTTCACGTTCATCCGTCCATAAAGGATTAGACTCAGCATTAAAGTAATGTGAGCGGATAATATGAAGATCCACAATCACCCGAAGTTTTGCAGCAAGGGCCCAGTTAATTGCATTATGAAGCAGCCCCCATGCTTCCTTCTCTTTATTCCCCGAAGAGTCCCAAAACTGAACTTCATCAATGGGAATCCTCACATGATCAAATCCTCCAGCAGCAATGGTGTCAAAATCAGCTTTGGTAATGTATTTCTTTCTTTCCTCACCTCTCTTATCGCTCTGCGACAGCCAGTGGCTCACGTTAAGGCCTGTTCTGATTTTAAATTCTTTGCTGTTTTTGTACTCAGACATCATAGCACCTGAAATCAAAATAAAATAAGAAACGAATATAGTAATAAAAAGATTTTTAGAGTTCATTATTCACCACATATTTTTATTAAAAAAATTAAACAGCCAGCTCCAATGTTGTCGAATATAAGATAATTAAGAATGGAATTAACAAAGATAAATTTCATTTTCCTAAACCCCTGAAAATTTTTAAGTAATCTTAAGTAAAAGAATCTTAATCTTCAACAGTAAAAATTTTTTAATATTTCAGTTTATTACATTGGAAGAAAAAAATTAGCATTGTGAGAAAGAGCAATAGAATTGAATGCCTAACTAATAGATTGGATTGCATTTCAGATGCATAATAAATAATTTTAATTTCACATTGAGCTTTCTTATTGGATTGATTATTGTTTGCCCCAAAAATTGTTTCACTTCTAAGTATCTCCAAAGGAGATTTTTTAAATGAGCTGGCTGATTAAATTCCTGGAATCTTCCATCGGTAAGAAGTTTGTAATGGCCGCAACTGGTCTTTTCATTGCTCTGTTTCTCATTGAGCATTTAATCGGAAATCTTCTGCTGCTTGTTAATGATAATGGAAAGGTTTATGAGACGTTTACCGAAATAATGGCGAGCAATTATAATTTACCCGTCCGTATAATTGAAATATTTCTTTTTCTTTTTTTTATTTATCACTCTATAAACGGAGCAAGACTATGGTGGGGAAACCGGCTGGCACGAGGAACAAATTATAAAGTAAATAATCCTTCCGAAAACAGCTCTTTCTTTTCAAGGTTTATGATTTGGAGCGGAACTATTGTGTTTATTTTTTTGGTAATTCATTTAAAAACATTCTTTTTCCCTTATAGGTTCGGGAACCCTGGCAATTCAATGTACGAGGGAGCCGTGGAGGCTTTCTCAAGTCCATGGTATTCGGGATTTTATATCATTGCTCTTGTCCTGCTTGCATTTCACTTGATACATGGAGTACAGAGTGCTTTTCAGACACTAGGCCTGAATCACAAAAAATACACTCCTCTGATAAAAAAATTGGGAATTATTTTCTCTATTGTATTATGCGCCGGTTTTGCGTTGATCCCGATTTATTTCCTATTTAGAAGCGGAGGAGGAGACTAAAATGAGTGACGTTAAATTGAATTCAAAAGCCCCTGAAGGAAGCATCGAAGAAAAATGGAAAGATCATAAATTCCATCTCAAGCTGGTTAATCCTGCAAATAAAAGAAAATACAATATTATAGTTGTAGGGACAGGATTAGCAGGTGCATCGGCAGCGGCTTCTCTTGCAGAACTCGGTTATAATGTTCAGGCATTCTGCTTCCAGGACAGTCCAAGGCGTGCGCACAGCATTGCAGCACAGGGAGGAATCAACGCGGCAAAAAATTACCAGAATGACGGCGATAGCATTGACAGGCTATTTTATGATACATTAAAAGGTGGAGATTACCGCTCTCGAGAAGCTAATGTTTACCGCCTTGCCGAGTTAAGCGTCAACATAATTGATCAATGTGTAGCCCAGGGTGTTCCGTTTGCTAGAGAATACGGAGGGCTGCTGGACAACCGTTCATTCGGAGGTGCACAGGTTTCAAGGACATTCTATGCAAGAGGACAAACCGGGCAGCAGCTTCTGCTCGGTGCATACAGCGCTATGATGCGGCAAGTCGGAGCCGGGAAAGTTCAAATGTACCCGCGGCATGAAATGCTCGATGTGGCTGTAATAAACGGCAAAGCCCGCGGTATTGTAACAAGAAATATGATTAACGGAGCAATTGAATCTTATATCGGAGATGCGGTTCTCTTATGTACCGGCGGTTACGGTAACGTATTCTACCTCTCTACAAACGCCAAAGGTTCAAATGTTACAGCCATCTGGCGGGCATATAAACGGGGTGCATTCTTTGCTAATCCATGCTTTACACAGATACATCCGACATGTATTCCGGTGACCGGACACTATCAATCGAAGTTAACGCTGATGAGCGAAAGCTTAAGGAATGACGGCCGTGTCTGGGTACCGAAAAATCACGACGATAAAAGATCACCTGATCAGATTCCGGAAGGAGACAGGGATTATTTCCTTGAGAGGAAATATCCTTCGTTCGGCAATCTTGTGCCGCGGGACGTTGCTTCCAGAAATGCAAAGGAAATGATTGATGCAGGGAAAGGAGTCGGTGAAACCGGCGTTGCAGTTTACCTAGATTTCGCAGATGCAATTAATAGATTAGGAAAAAGCGTAATTGTAGAACGGTATGGAAATCTTTTTGATATGTATAAGCAGATTACCGCTGAAGACCCGTATAAGCTTCCTATGAGAATTTATCCCGCAGTTCATTATACAATGGGCGGTCTGTGGGTCGATTACAATTTGATGACAACTATTCCGGGTCTCTATGCCTTAGGAGAATGCAACTTCTCCGATCATGGTGCAAACAGGCTTGGAGCAAGTGCATTAATGCAGGGACTTGCCGACGGATATTTCATCATCCCCTATACAATCGGCGACTATCTTGCATCCGAAAAATTTGAAAAGATAGATACAAATCATCCTGTAATTAAACAGGCAGAAAAAAATGTAGAAGAGAGAATCCGGAAAATGCTTTCAATTAAAGGACAAAAAACGGTAGATGAGATTCACCGCGAGCTGGGTAAAGTTATGTGGGATAATGTCGGAATGACCCGTAATGAAAAAGGTTTGAAAGAGGCAATAGAAAAGATCAAACAGATTAGAGAAGAATTCTGGAGAAATGTAAATGTAGTCGGACAGAATGAAGAATTAAATCAATCGCTCGAAAAAGCCGGACGGGTGGCAGACTTCCTTGAGCTCGGCGAATTAATTGCCGAGGATGCACTCCACAGGAATGAGTCCTGCGGAGGACATTTCAGGGAAGAATACCAGACTGAGGAAGGAGAAGCAAAACGGGATGATGAAAATTTCGCTTACGCGGCAGCATGGGAGTTTAAAGGAGAGAAGGCTAAACCCGAGCTCCATAAAGAGCAGTTCACATTTGAGTATGTAAAACCTACCCAGAGGAGCTATAAATAATGGCAAAGAAACTGAATCTTCATTTAAAGATATGGCGGCAGAAAAATAGTCAGGATAACGGCCGATTCGTTGATTACGATTTAAAGGATGTCTCCACGGATATGTCTTTTCTTGAAATGCTGGATGTATTAAATGAGCAGCTGATTAAAAAAGGGGAAGATCCGGTTGCATTCGATCATGACTGCCGTGAAGGAATCTGCGGAAGCTGCGGAATGTTTATTAATGGAAGAGCGCACGGCCCGCAAAAAGGAGTCGCAACCTGCCAGCTCCATATGAGAAGCTTTAATGACGGAGATACAATTACTATCGAACCCTGGAGAGCAAATGCATTTCCTGTCATAAAAGATCTGATTGTTAACAGATCTGCATTTGATAGGATAATAGCTGCGGGTGGATTTATATCCGTCAACACCGGCGGTGCACCGGACGGAAATGCAATTCCGATTCCGAAAGACGAAGCAGAAGCAGCATTTGAAGCCGCTGAATGCATCGGCTGCGGTGCATGCGTTGCTGCCTGTAAAAACTCATCGGCAATGCTGTTCGTAGGGGCAAAAGTATCTCATCTAGCCAGGCTTCCTCAGGGCAAACCCGAACGGGAGAAGCGGGCGCTTGCCATGATTGCACAGATGGAAAAGGAAGGATTCGGTGCATGCACAAATACCGAAGCATGTTCAGCCGAATGTCCGAAAGGAATTTCAATGGATGTGATTGCACAGCTCAGAAGAGAGTACTTCAGGGCGTTTATAAAGGGTGAAGAAAAGGTATAAATTTCAGGTAAATTAATAAACTTTAAAAAATATTCCTAACGAAATTGATAGATCATCTAATCCATTACCTTGAGCATAATCTTTTTCCATTATATCATTTCCTTCTGTATACTTTGTAGAAATCCAATTAGCCATATTCTTTTTAAATTGAATGCTGCTGCTAATGTTTTCAGTTACATTAATATTTAACCCGAATGTTAGATATTGAGCTAATCCTCTAGATATAAATTTATGTTCGAATGATGAAGAACTGCTTTTATTTATTGAATTGTAGTAATAGTACCCAAGCCCTATTCCTAAGATAGGTTCAAAAAGCGAATCCTTTCCGATTTTATGCAAGTATTTTATTTCAGTTTCAAGTGGAATCCCATCCGTATTTGTCTCATGTATTTCTTTCCCATCATAATAACTATATTCATATCTGTTCCAGCCGTATCCGGCTCTGAATGACAATATAAATGATTCATTTAACGGTGCATTATAATTAAGGAATAAATTTTTTATCAGACCTGTCGGATTGGAATACTCGCTGTAATAAAAATCCTGAAGGCTAAATGAAGATGCTTCATAAATAATCCCGAGGGATTGTGTAAAAGCTTGATTGAAAAAAGAATTAAATGCAATAAATAAAAAGATAAATATATTCCTGGCAGTCATTTCTCCTCCTTATATTATAGATGAGGCAGGTTATCCCGTAAATATTGATGATTATATATTAAACATTAATCCAAGATTGAATGAAGTATAAGTTGCTTCTCTGCTTAAAAAATTATAGTAATCTGAGTTGAGATGACTATTAAGCTTAAAAGATAAAACAATATCCATATTATTTACTAACTCACGGGTTAAACCTGCGCCGATTCCTGCTCCAAATAAATTCTCCGTTATTTTACTTCCTGAACTCTGATCGGCATTATAAGCAAGGATCCCACCTGAATCTTC
>DATKLQ010000535.1:0-9468 GCA_035542335.1 Ignavibacteriaceae bacterium
AGGGGAGTAACGGTACATCTATTTTTACCAATTCGGCTAATGCTATTTTAAACGCCGCTGGTGCAACTGTAATGTCTACCGGGCAGATTAGTGCACCGTCTAACGGAAACACTATCAACTATACACGGACAGGCAATCAAACGGTAAAAGCAACTACTTTCTATAATCTTACTTTATCGGGATCCGGCACAAAAACTACAACCGGTGTTACAGTTAACGGAAAATTATCCCGTCAGGGTACTGCAACGGTTTCAGCTCTCCCTACGTATGGCGCTTCTGCAGTCCTTGAATATAAAGGAAGTGCAGTCCAGACGACGGGTGTTGAGTTCCCCGCAACAATGAATTATACAGTTATTATAGATAATATTAATGGGGTCACGCTCAACGCAGCAAAAACATTAAATGACACTTTAATTTTAGTAAAGGGATATTTAACAACTACAACCACAAATTTATTGACAATCGGTGCTAACGGTACTGCAATCGGCGGAAGTACTGTAAGCTTTGTGAGCGGGCCGCTGGCAAAAATAAAAAATACCGCAGCACAGCAGACATTTTTATTCCCTGTGGGAAAAGATTCATGCTACAGACCGCTGGAGCTTATAATTACTCACACTAATACAACTTCTTCCACCTATAGGGTTGAACTATTCAATTCGGCACCAACTAGCAGAACCCTTCCTTCATCTCTCAGCGCTGTCTCTACCGAAAGGTATTGGAATATAACCAAAACCGGTACTGCCACTGTTTCAGCTGCTTTTGTCGTCCTTTATTATGATATCGATGATGGAGTGACTGACCCTGAAAATTTGAGAGTTGCCAAAGATAACGGCACAGCATGGGTGGATCTAGGAGGTACCGCTAATGGTTCCCCTTCAGGTTCAGTACTTTCCGGCTCTTTTACAACATTCAGCGATTTTGTGTTGGCTAATGCCTTTGGAGGATCAAACCCCCTCCCGGTTGAATTAATATCATTTAAAGCCGTTTTAGCAGATCAGGAAGTAGTGCTGACTTGGACTACTCAAACAGAAGTAGATAATTACGGGTTTGAAATAGAACGACAAGCAGTGAGCATGGAGCATGGAGTAGGAAATTGGGAAAAGGTAGGTTTCGTGGGAGGAAATGGGAACAGCAACTCACCTAAAGAATATTCTTTCCTGGAAAAGCTTCAACTTCCCGGAAAATACTTCTACAGGCTGAAACAGATTGACGGTGCGGGGACCTTTAAATACAGTGCTAAATTGGAAATAATAATTGAACAGCTGCCGAATTCATTTCAACTTGAACAGAATTATCCTAATCCGTTTAACCCTGAAACACGGATTAAATTTTCAGTAGCCGAAGATGTGCATACTTTAATAAAAGTTTTTGATATTATCGGAAATGAAGTGGCGGTTTTGTTTGATGAGAATGCCCGGGCGGGAAAAATATACGAGGTAATTTTCAACGGATCAAAATATGCCAGCGGGATATATTTCTATTCTATCTCAGCAGGGACCTTCAGTGCAGTCAGAAAAATGATGCTGATTAAATAATTTTACTCCTTATCACCGAATGCAACCCGGTTTTCTTTAAAAGGAAGCCGGGTTTTTTATTGAAGAAAAAGATTAAAAATTAACTGACCTATAAACTTAGCTGCTAGGCCGGATTTGTTACCAAATTCTCCGCCTGTTTAACGGATTTTAAGATTTCACCCGGCTTTATTTTTCCTCCATCTTTTAAACTCATATTTACTTTTATTCTGAATGCCTTCAAACCGTATACTCCCTGGAGATCCTCGATTTCAAGCTCTTCAATTTTCTCTTCTATATATCCAGTCTCATCAAGATAATCGAAATAGCGCTTATATTCTTTTGCTTCCTTCGGCTGTGAAAAAATAACTGCAATCTTACCGGGCTGGGTCAGACGTTCTTTTGTTCCTTTTATTAAGGCCTTATCGATTCTTTTTTTCATTATCTCGTAACGGAGATTATATGTCCCGTCTACATCAAATTTTTTCTCATCGAACCTGAACCTGATTGATAAGGGATTATTTTGAACCAAAATTAAGTGAGAACATTCAAGCTTGGCCTTTAATTTCTTTTTTAATTCTTCAAGATGTCTTGCAATCCCGCACATTGTCATAAGCTGCCAGAGGCGGAGATTTCTCAAATAGAGCAGATCAAACTTTTTATCTTCGACTAAAGAATTTCCTATGTAAATACTATGCTCTACTCCGTCGGATTTATATTTCTCAAAGTAATGCGGATACATTTGCTGGGCATCGAGCTGGGCTTCATCGAGGTAATTGGAGATTGTTTCATTAATCAGGGCTACGCTTTCTTCATATTCCTTTCTTTTAAAATAAAAAGCATGCAGCAAGGGATCCAGGGAAATAAAATAGCCGGTAATCCGTTCATTTAAATCATCATTATAACTTTTAATGTGTTCAAAAGCCGGTTCTATTTCATTCTGCAAAAATTCATTTATGCTGATTTCATCGGCCGAATTCAGGCTTAGGCCTATTTTTTTAATGAATTTATTTATCTTGAAATCCATTTCCTTCAATATCGGAAGTGGTTTGAATTCGTCGGCCGCCTTGAGAATTTTTTTGGATAAATTTAAATGTTCAGCCAGATCATTTTGAATAGCTTTATTCCTGTTTTCGGATGAATCCCGGATATCAGTCAGTGCATATAAAGGATAAACATTCTCAAAGACAACCGGCTCCATTTCATAAGGTTTATCCTCTTCTTTTTTCATCCAAAGCTTAACCGCAGCCTTCCTGAATTTCCATTCGACCACCGGGTGAATTGCCGTGCATGTTTCTTTAATGATATTTTGTATTTCACTTTCAAACTCTTCCATGCTCCGTTTAACTGCTACGGCAAAAAGTGAAAGTATCTCCTTAACTTTTACGGCGTTCAGCGGGTTTATATCTCCCGGGTTAGGCGAACCGAGCTCAAGGATCCCTATCGGCTCATCCTTATAAAAAAGAGTTGCAATTAGAATATTTCTTATCCCTTTGGCGAGTATTTTTTTCTCGATGCCGGTTTTATACCCGCACTTTTCAAGATCTTCTATAATTACAGGCTTCCCATCCTTATATACTTTATTATAAACGCTATTTTGTAATTCATTGCAGTCATCTCCGGAGATATCGTTCAGTACAAAGCTGCTGCCAATCTTTTTCCCTAAATCAGCCATTAAACGCCAATCCTCCGGCATTGCTGCCAATCCCAATTTAAGCTGGGGAATTCTGAGAAGAGATTTAAGTTTTTCTTCAATATTCCCAATCCTCTCCGGCGAAAAAATTGCTTCTTTCTCGATAAGATCATTTTTAAGCGATGAAATTATTTCCTGGTCATTTATATCGACTGCCGTATATGTAACGAATCCGTGAAATTCAAAATTTTCCGGTGGAATTAATTCCATCCATAATTTTAAATTCCGCGGATCATTAAGCATCTTCTTTAAATCATCATCGGTTATCTTTGGTAAATTTCCGGTATTAACCGGCTTTACAAACATTGTATCGAATAGAATATTATAGTAGCACGATAATCCCGTGCTCCTTTCGCGCATGCGGGCAATAATAGGATGTTTAACCTCCAGGTTAACTCTGTAAAATTCCTTTAGTATCATTCGATATGCAGACAAAACTTTCCCGAACAATGCCTGTTTTTCGTCTATATTCATTGAACTCATGCTGAAACTGCCGTCGGGAGCAAGTATTTCTTTAAATTGGGGGCTTGAATAAAAAGCTTTAAATTCAAATGGAATGCAGGAAGCACTTATTTGTTTTTCCGTCTGTGAGGCAGGATAGATGGCTGACATCAGAATATCAAGAAGATCCTTATGCTCTTCAATAATGGATAAATCTCTTATTGATTCCCGGAACTGCGGTACTTTGGATACTTCTTCCAAAACACTTTTCGACAAAGCGGATCTGATTTTGTTGCTGCCTTGAAGATCTTTTTCCCAATAATCAACAAGATATTTTAAATTTAATTCTGTTTTAAAAGGAAATTCCTTAAGCCACTCCATATTTTTTATATTTCGTATGGAAGATATTTCCTTTAGATTAGGATCTTTATTGATTGCCATGGTAAGTCTTTTCTTCTTATTAAAAAGTAAAGATAATAAAAAATCCTGATCACAATTTTTATAACCTGAATCACTCCGGAGATAAATTTTTGACTTATAATTTTATTTTTGAGTATGAAAGCCCAAAAATAGCTGAATTGCGGACAATCTTAATTTAACTTAATTATATTTCTGAAAATTCTTTTTTACAACAATGAACCGGAGCAGATATGGGAACTATATTATCTTTTCCATATAATACTCAAAACTTTCTCAAAAAGCTGGCAAAAAATAATTCCAAAGAATGGTTTGAAAAGAACAGGGAAGCATTCAATAATGATTTCCTTCAGCCTGCCGTACAGTTCGTAGTGGATATGGGGGAGAAGCTTCAGACCATAGCTCCGAACATAATGGCTGTGCCTAAAATCGATAAGTCCATTTTCAGACTGCACCGGGATATCCGCTTCAGCAGGGATAAATCCCCCTTTAAAACCAACCTAGGAATTTTTCTCTGGGAAGGGAAGGAAAAGAAACAAAGCCCGGGATTTTATTTTCACATCGAACCGAAATTGTTTTTTCTCGGCTCGGGGACTTATATGCTGGAAAATGAAAAGCTTAAGGTTTACAGAAATGCCGTTTATAACCTTGAGCTGGGCAAAGAGCTTGATGATGCCGTTAAAAAGGTTTTAAAAAATAAGAAGTATCAGCTTGGGGGAAAATATTTTAAAAGGGTTCCGAAAGGATTTGATCCCGAATATCCTTATGCCGAATATCTGCTGCATAACGGCTTATATGTTTATTATGAAAGCACCGATTTCGACGAATTATCCGAAGGAAAAAACCCGGTTGATTTTTCATTTAAAATATTCAGGGACTTTCTGCCGGTTCATCAATGGATTGTAAAATCCATAAAATAATTTAAAATTAATCGGATATTCCTGCCTGCGTGCCTGAGGGCAAAGGTGTTTTCCGCAATTAAGCAATAATTTGAATCTCGTAAAAAATTAATAACAGGTTAATTGTTGTTCAAGAAACTTATTGTTCTTCTTCTGAAGTGGCGAATATTAATTTTTCCCGATAAGATTTTCTTGATTATAACCAGCATAATTATCGGGATTCTTTCAGGCCTGGCAGCCGTTGTCATGAAGACTTCCGTGAAGTATATGCACGATTTTCTTCATTCCTCTTTTAATGATCAATATTATACTTATCTGTTTGCAATATATCCGATGATCGGGATTTTTTTATCTGCATTGTTTGTTCAGACAGTTAGGAAAGGAAAATTAGAGCGGGGTATCGGGAATGTTATATTAGAGATTTCAAATAGGAAAGGAATTATTGCTGTTCATAAGCTTTACTCCCAGCTTGTGAGCAGCTTCTTTACTTTAGGATTCGGAGGATCTGCAGGGTTGGAAGCGCCGATTTCCGTGACCGGTGCCGCAATAGGATCGAATACTGCGTTTCTGCTTAGATTCGGAGAAAGGGAAAGAAAGCTTCTTCTCGGATGCGGAGCAGCCGGTGGAATTGCCGCAATTTTTAACAGCCCCATTGCAGGCGTTCTGTTTGCACTGGAATTATTAGTGACTGAGCTCGCAATTCCCAGCTTTATTCCGCTCTTGATCTCTTCCGCTTCAGCAACCGTAATCTCAAAAATTCTTTACAGCGGGCAGCCATTTAAATTAATTACAAATTCATGGGAAATAAATTCGATTCCCTACTATATTGTCCTGGGTATTCTCTGCAGCCTTCTTTCCCTTTTTATAATTAAAGTATACATAGGATTTCAAAAATTTTATAAAGCACGCGGGAAGCCGTATCTAAAAGCAATAACAGGAGGATTAGCCCTTGGAATACTGCTTTTCGTTTTCCCGGCTCTTTTCGGCGAAGGCTATAATATTGTTGAAGCTTTTTTAAATGGAAACTACAAGGTTTTATTCGACCGCAGCATCTTCTGGAATGAGCAGAATAATATCCATTACCTGCTTATTTACGGATTTGCAATAATGATGCTTAAAGTTGTTGCTACTTCCATCACCGTTAATTCGGGCGGAAACGGCGGAATGTTCGGTTCCTCCTTGTTTATCGGCGCCTTGTTCGGATTTCTTTTTTCAAGAATAGTTAATATCTCCGGCATGCATAGCTTGATTGAAATAAATTTTATTGTGGTTGCTATGGCGGGAATTTTAGCCGGTGTTGTTCATGCGCCCTTAACTGCGATTTTCCTAATTGCAGAGATTACAGGAGGGTATGCCTTATTTATTCCTCTTATGGTAGTGGTTTCCCTTTCTTATTTCATTACAATGTACTTCGAACCGTATTCAATTTATACAAAGGCAATAGCCGAAAGAGGTGAATTTATCCTTTATAACCGGGATAGATTGATTCTCGAAAATCTAATGCTGAGCAAATTAATCGAAAAAGATTATATACCATTAAACCAAAATGATCCTCTGAAAAAACTGATTGATGCAATTGAGCAGTCAAAAAGGAATATGTTCCCCATCCTCGATGATGAGGGGAATCTCCTGGGGATTGTCCTGCTGGATGATGTCCGTGAAATTATTTTTGAAAGGGATCTTTATCATTTACTTTTAATGAAGGATATTATGACTAAGCCGCCGGCAGTTATAGACGTTAAAGAAAAAATGTACGATATTGTAAAAAAGATTGATGAGCTGAATGTTTGGAATCTGCCCGTGGTAAACGGGAAAAAATATATAGGCTTTATATCCAAATCCAGAATACTCAGCCAGTATAGGAGATTGCTGATAAGTCAGACTGAAATATAGTAACACAGATTAATAATCTGTGCTACAGAATGGGCGAATTCAGAATGAAAGCTCTCTCTTCATAATTGAAAGAACTTCTTTAATTGAATGAGGTATAAAGCCGAGTTCCGTTTCGGCTTTCAGGGTAATTAAGCCGGAATTCAAAGGCCTTTTTGCAGGCTGCTTCAGTTCCTCGGTTAAAATAGGTTTCACCAGATTTTTGTCCAATTTAAAGAATTCTGCTATCTCCATAGTAAAATCATAGCGTGAAAGGAAATCTCTTCCGCCGATATTATAAATTCCTTCCTTTCTGAAATCTATAACCTTATTTATTCCTTGCACCAAGTCCCCTACAAAAGTCGGATTATTTATTTGATCAGTAACAATGCGGATTGTTTCCCCGGAGCCGAGCATTTTGACGACCCATCTTACAAAGTCGGGACGGTTTTCTTCCGCTCTTCCGAATAGCACGTTTGTTCTGAGAATTGAATGAATTGTCCCGCTGATTTTCAGGGCATTTTCACTGGCAAGTTTTGTCCGTCCGTAGTAAGAAACCGGATTGGGTTTAGCCGTTTCGCTGTAAGGGCCTTTTGTTCCGTCAAAAATATAATCGGAAGAAATATGGATTAAATGCGCATCCAGGACCCTTGATGCTTCGGCTAAATATTCAACCCCTTTAACGTTTATCTTCCATGCAATTTCCCTGTCCGTCTCGCTTTGGTCAACGTTTGTGTAGGCGGCGGCATTAATTATAAAATCCGGGTAGAAATTAAAAATTACGCTTTTTACCTGGTCTCTTTTTGTGATATCGCATTGTACATAATCGATATTTTTGACTACAGTTTCTTTTTCCACCGAACATCCTAAAAGCTCGCTGCAGTTTTGAGACTTAAAAAAATTAATCAGTCTTTGCCCGAGCATACCGTTTGAACCGACTATCAAAATTCTTTTTTTAATCAAGTCTCGCGACAACATCTTCTTTTAGTTTCTTAAATTCCTCTAGACTTTTATATGATGCGGCACAGCCGCCGGCAATATTCGCCGATTCCAAAGATTTAATTATATTCCTGTTTGCAAGATAGCTGTAAAAAAATATACTTCCGAACACATCTCCGCATCCCACTTTATTTTTTAGTTCAATATTTATTGCGGGTCTGCTGATTGAGGAGATCTTATTTTCCTTCAAAATAAAGATCTCGGCGCCTGATTCACCTTTAGTCAAAATCAAAAACTGCGGACCCCGGCTTAAGACTTCATAAATAATCTCTTCTGCATTTCCCTTGGGGCTTAATGTCATCAGTTCAAGCGTGTTGACCTGGATTATATCGACTGATTTTGCCCAAAGATTGAACTCCGGGATTACCCTGAATTGCCTTTTCATGTTTCCATCAACTCCCCGGGAGAATGTATGGACGTCCATATAAATTAAACCTTTATATTTTTCCCGGATTTGATTCAGCTGGCCTAATGAAATATCATACCCGGTAACCATATTCAGATAGATCCCATCGAAGGAACCAACGTCCTCCAAATTGAGTGCAAGGCTGCCGGTTAAGCTGCCGTAGCATTCTTCTCTTTCCCCTTTATCCTGGATTTTAAGATAAACAAAAGGTATTGAATCTATAAATTGTAAATACTTAGTATTTAAATTTTCATAGACATTTTTGAATAAGCCGTAATTATTCCTGCTTACCGAGGTGCATAAAAATATTTCATCCTCAGGATTCTTAAAATTTTGCAGCGCAGAAGCACTATAATAAATCCCGCCGGGTTTGGTCTGAACCATGCCTCCCTGGTCTATATGATCTTCAACGGAATGTCCTATTACTAGTAATTTCATTTCCCGAACCGTTATTCAATTAAAGTAATTCTATATCGGTTACCATAAAGAACGGAAATTTCTCTTCGGAGACCGTAAAAATCCTTTTCGTTTTTGCCAGGGTTCCGTATTCTTCCGAATAAACTGCTTCCTGTATTGAGCTAAAAAAATATTCTGCAGATGAATGAAACCTTATTTTTATAATTGTATTCTCGCTAACTGCAGTATATTCGGTTATGCTGTTCTGAATTAATTCTACGCCGGGGTGAAAGGTAATATTAAATACGGCCTTGTGTTTTTTGCCTCCGAAAAATTCATCTTTAATCTTTATTAATCTTTTTCCCTTAAAAAAATGAAAAATTCTTTTACAGATCACGGGATCCGGCAGCCGGGTATATGCATAATGCTGCGCCGCCAAAATATCCTCGGCATCCGAAGATTCCCATTCCAAAATTTTTGGCTTGGTTAAATCGTCGTTTATACCAAAAGACCCGACAGGCACCGAGATCGGCTCATCATCGATGCAGAATATGTTATGGCTTATATCCGACCGCAGTTTGTTCCTGAGCTCATTATGGTTATAGTATGAGAATGTCCCGGGATCCGATATCATTTTTTTACCTTTATAGAAAAGCTCGAAGCTGAAAATATCGATGTGCGCACCGGCTGTATCTTTGCCGAGCTCCCCGGCATCTATAAAGAAATGCAGTTCTTCATTCCTTAATATATACTGCCCTCCTTTCATAAAGCCTGCAGATTTACGGCAGAAATTTTTATCCTCATTTTGAATAATACTTGCATAATCATTAGGTGCAT
>DATKLQ010000536.1:0-2393 GCA_035542335.1 Ignavibacteriaceae bacterium
CAAAAAATTTCAGACAGAAGGCTGACAAAAAATCTTTACAACAGCAGGTATGAGCAGGAAGATGCCGAAGGGAAGCTTCTCAAAGAATATGGGTGGCTTATTTATGTCCAATCCGATTTTAAATTGGTAATTAATAACCCGGAATCAAAATTTGTCTGTCTAAAACGAGTACCCGACGGCGACGTTGAAAAATGGATATTTGTTCACTGGATCGACAATGTTTCCCCTGAATATTTAAATGAAGATTCAGTCCGTTCAATTAGAAACAGGCTTACAAAGAGATTTTATAAGTACGGGAATGACAGCACGTATATTACTATAGCCAAAGATTATTATATGACAAGCGAAGTGAATTTCAAGGGGAAATATGCAATTTTAACCCAAGGGCTTTGGGAAGAAAAACCTAAAGGCACGCAGGGACCGTTTATTAATTATACCTTCTATGATGAAAAAAGCCGGCGCGTTTATATGCTCGACGGCTGTATTTACGCACCTAAATATTATAAGCGCAATTTAATTCAACAGATTGATGTTTTGCTCCAGTCTTTTATGACAATCGATGAAATCAGCAAAGAGAAAAAAGAAGAGCTTTTGAGTGCGGTGAAAGAATAAAGGATTACAAGATTACAAGATTACAAAATTGAATGATTAGTATCATATTCCAAGCTCTTTGCACTATGCCCTTTGCTCTCTGCTCAGCGATATAACAATTTAACAATATAACAATTCGGCAATTTTCTCCTAAAATTTTTTCGATTTAAATAAATACAACGTCTTTTGAATTCACTCCTTTAAGATTTCCTATCATAATCAGTTAAATCAAAATTAGATATATTAGTTTTTTAAAATAATATTTTTGACGATTTGCTTATGAATAATCCTTTTGGCAGCCTGAGCCCCGTAATAGATGTAAAAGAAGTTTACAAAAGCTTCCGTAAAGGAAAAGAGAAAACAGTTGAGGCTGTTAAAGGCGTGAGCCTGGTGATAAAAAAAGGGCAATTTGCTGCATTGCTCGGGCCCAATGGCGCCGGTAAAACCACGCTTGTAGAAATGATTGAAGGGATTCAGAAACCTGACCGGGGAGAAATTTATATTACCGGAAAGAATTGGAAAGGCAATGAGGATGAGCTCCATAAATTAATCGGACTTTCACTCCAGGAAACTTACTTTATAGATAAACTAAATGTGGAAGAGACACTGAAGCTTTTTGCCAGCTTCTATGAGCTTGATAGAAAACGTGTTGATGAAGTTATCGATCTTGTAGGCCTTGAAGAAAAAAGAAAGTCATACACGGTAAATCTTTCAGGGGGGCAGCGTCAGAAACTGGCAATAGGAATTGCATTGCTGAATACTCCTAAAATACTGCTTTTGGATGAACCTACCACCGGATTGGATCCAAATGCACGCAGGGAAATATGGTCGATCCTCCTGAATTTAAAAGAGGGATCGGACACTTCGTTAATTCTTACCACTCATTATATGGAAGAAGCCGAACAGCTTTGCGATTATATAATCATCATTCATAAAGGGGAAATCCTGAAAGAAGGAACGACAATGCAGCTTCTGGATGAAGAGCATGCTGAAAAGCGTGCGGAATTTACATTGCATGATCAGAAACATTCCGATAATCTTTTTGCCGGTTCAAAATTCAATGTTGAATGGGATAAGAGCAAAGAAAAATATACGGTTTCTTTTAAAAATCTTGAAGCCGAGCTGCCCGAGTTATTCGGCTTCATTAAAAGCAAAGGGCTCAGGATTAAAAATTTTGAAAGCAGGCGGAAAACACTAGATGACCTGTTTATTTCGCTGACCGGAAGGCACCTGGATGAAGAAAATAATGAAAACTAAACAGTTTAGTGCATTGCTCGACTCGCATGCAAAAGAATTACTCCGAGAACCTGCAGTTCTCTTCTGGGGAATCTTATTTCCTCTGCTGATGACCCTCGGCTTGGGTATTGCTTTTACCCAAAGACATGATATCACGAGAAAAATTGCTGTAATTGAAAACGAAAATGATCAAAAACCAGGTACATTCAGGTTCATGAATTTTCTTAAAGAAAAAACTGGAAAGATAAAAGATTCGAACAACGGGCAGAGAAGATACAAGCTTACGGTTAAGGATAAAAAATTAGGGACAGTTGTTTACATATTTGAAGAGTTAACATGGAAAGAAGCTGAAGTCCTCCTTAAAAGAGGAGAAATAAATTTGATAGTTGAAGATGCAGATGAAGATATTAAATACCATTTTGATCCAGTTAATCCGGAAGGACAGATCATTTACCTGAATATTTCACGGATAATTAATAATAGAAGAGCAATAGAGGATTCCCGGCAGGAAAAGGTCGAACCCTTAACTCTTCGGGGGACGCGTTATGTCGATTTTCTGGTTCCCG
>DATKLQ010000537.1:0-12633 GCA_035542335.1 Ignavibacteriaceae bacterium
TATAAAGCTCCGCCGGGACCGGCGGCAATATTATTTGAAAAAGTTCCTGCGGAATGAAGTTCGAGGAGCTGCCCGGAATTTAAATCTTTATGAGAGCTTAAAAAGCTTTTGTATTCATCAATATTAAAATTTCCCGTCTGGGCATCGAGTAAAGTGAAGAGGAAGATTTGAAGAGTAGAAATGGCAAGAAGTTTCTTTAACATTGTCTCCTCCTTTTTCTTTAATAAACGTAAATAGAAATAAAAGAAATATCAATATCTGATTCACATGAAAAGTATTAAGTTCGCTTGATTTTTAAAGTTTTCCCTGCTTCAGCACTGCCCCCCATTCCGCAGCGACAAATCCCTCTCTCTTGAATTTAGGAAGCACAGGCAAGAATAAAATCGAATTATTTTTCTCTGAGCCTTTAATTACATAAAAAAGGCGGATTGTATTATCAGGGGCAGGAATAATATCTAATTTAATTGCTTTTTCTATGTCCTCTGAATATTGCGGATAAATAATATAGAAAGGATAATCCGACAGCCTCGGGATCCAGTATTCGATAAAATCATTTATTTCTTTTTCGGAGAATCCTGTTTTAGCTAGGTTCAATTGAAAAAAAAGAAAAAGCGAATCTCTCTCTATAGTCCAGCCGGAATTGTATTGATAAAGATCGGGAGTACGGCATTCGTAAAAAAGAAAGTCATATGAGTTATTAATCTTTCCATCCGGTCCGGCTTCAATCTTCCATCCGGTTAAGTATTCAGGCATTGATTCTAATATTGTACCGCCCGATGGAAAAAGCAATGAGACCGATATTGAAGTCTTAGTTTCCGGATAAAGATAAATATTCGGTTTGCGGACTACAACCGAATCATGATGTGTGGAATCCGTAAAGAAATTTTCATCCGATGGTTCTGCAGGCGAAGAATTTTTGCTGCATCCGTTAATAAGCAAAATGAATGCAGATAAAAAAAACAACGAGAATAGTAGACTATTTTTCACCGAACCGCCCCAATTATTGTTTTAATAAGTGAATATCCAAATACATGCCGTTTATAGATTGAGCAGTGCTGGATTTATGGAGGAAATAACGGATTAATTCTTATCAGTTTTCTGATGAATTATTAAATAATTGGTAGTGTCGAGGGAATGGGGCAGGAGAAAGATTAAGAGAAAGAGAAAGATTAAGAATTTAGTAGTGACCCCAACGGGATTCGAACCCATATTACCGCCGTGAAAGGGCGATGTCCTAACCATTAGACGATGGGGCCTATTTTAAGTCTCAAGGCTCAGGAAAAGGCTAAGGTACATTTTCTTAGCCTTAACCTCAGCCTTAGCCTTTTTCGGGTGAGCGATGGGAGTTGAACCCATGACCCTCAGGGCCACAACCTGATGCTCTAACCAACTGAGCTACGCTCACCGTAGCAAGTAAAAAGTCAAAAGTAAAAAGTTAAAAATAGAAAAATTGTACCATCTCCCTTTCCTTTTTCCTTTTTCCTTTTTCCTTTTTCCTTGACTCAGTACGCCCAGGTGGACTCGAACCACCAACCTATAGCTTAGAAGGCTATTGCTCTATCCAATTGAGCTATGGGCGCAGATCAATTAATAATTAAAAATGAACACTTAACAATTGCCACAAAATTGTTCATTATTCATTGTTAATTGTTAATTTTTTATTGTCGGGGCGGCAGGATTCGAACCTGCGACCTCCTGCTCCCAAAGCAGGCGCGATAAACCGGGCTACGCTACGCCCCGGATAGGAAAACTAAAGTTTATAAAATGAAAAACAGAAAGCAAATATATTGCTAAGAGCCTTAATAATCAACGAATTTATAGATTTTTATATTCCGTTGTATTCTTATAATCCCCTAGTCTCAATTCTACAAGCCTAGCGCGAAATGCATAGAGTGGTAATCGAGCCCGGCTTCCCGTTTCCATCTGCATTCCATCTTTCTCTTACTCTTACTCTTTCTCACTCTTCTATTACTCATTCTCGTTTTTAACTAACCGATCACTTGTTTAAATTTATCATTCCAAAATGAACGGTTTATAATGTCTTTTCCTTTTTTTGTATCAAAAAGATTTATTTTAAAAAACTCCGCAAAGCAGGATAGATTTATTTCATTCATTTCAACAATATCAATTGTCGGAATTGCGCTTGGGGTTGCCGCACTTATTATTGCATTAAGCATATTGGGGATTCCGGAATATATAAAGAATTTCTCCGAAAAAATAGGCGTTTCAATATCGGCAGAAGGCGGATTTGAAAAAACTATAAGGGAAAAAATCACCGATTTTGATTCCCACATTCAAATAACTTCTTATCAAGCTATTTTACCGGATTACCATCATATTCTTCCACAACTATATGAAATACTCCAACCGGACATTGAATCGATAAGTCCTTATGCATCTAAGACGGCAATTATCAGTTCTAAAAAAGGGAAAGAAGGAGTAAGTTTGAAAGGTATAATGCCGGATGTAAAGTCAATTAACGTTAAGAAAAATATCGTAAAAGGGAAATTTCAGCTGGGCTCAAATTCAATAATCATCGGCAGAAAGCTAGCAAATAAACTTTATGTTACGGTTGGAGATAAAGTAACAATTTTTGCATTGAGCGGGGATGAAATTCCGTCTCCGGAACATCTTCCGAATATAAAAGAATTTACAATTTCAGGAATATTCGAAAGCGGTATGGCCGAATATGATGATCTTTATGCTTATATAAGCCTTAATGAAGCGCAGGATCTTTTTGAAATCGGCGATAATATAACAGGTTATGATATTAAACTGAAAAAGATTGATAAAATAAATTACTTTACCGATTATTTATCATATAAGCTGCGATATCCTCACGAAGTAAGATCTATTTACCAGATTCACAGAAACATTTTTACCTGGATTGGACTGCAGAAAAAGCCGATCCCGATTGTACTAGGCTTAATAACGCTTGTAGCTGTTTTCAATATAGTGGGAACACTTCTTATGATAGTACTTGAAAAGACTAGTGCCATTGGAACAATGAAATCTTTGGGCGCACGAAAAAATCAGATAATTGCCATTTTCCTCTACCAGGGCGGATTCCTTGCCGCCGCAGGAATTATTCTTGGAAATCTTCTGGCCTTTATATTGACTTGGCTCCAGCTTCAATATAATATCATCTCGCTCCCCTCTTCAGTTTATTTTGTTTCAACGGTACCGTTGTCTCTTTCCCCGATAGTATTTTTCTTAGTATCACTTTTGACTCTTGTTCTATGTTTCTTTGCATCTTTCATTCCCAGCTATATTGCATCTAAAATTCAGGCTGTATCCACATTGAGATTTCAATAATGAATTTAGAATCGTTCATATCAAGAAGGTACCTGGTTTCAAAGCATAAAGTAAATTTCATTACCATTATTTCATTAATTTCCATACTTGGAATTACAATCGGCGTTGCGGCACTCATAGTAGTACTATCGGTTTTCAACGGTTTCGGCAGCCTGGTTACTTCTTATTTAATTAATTTTGATCCGCATATACGGGTTGAAATCATTTCTTTTGAAGCTTCTCAAAAACCCGGGTTGCTATTAAACCGGATCAGGGAAATTAAGGAGGTTAAAGATTTTGCGCCCTTTGTTTCGGGAAAAGTGCTTGCCTACCGCGGAGGATTAACAGAAGTAATTAATTTGAAAGGAATACCTGCAAACGAGGGAGAAAGCATCTATGGCATTCAATCTAGCATAGCTTACGGAAAATATTTTTCCGCCAAACAAGGGGAACTGCCTGAAATCGTAATAGGGATTAGACTGGCCGACAAGCTTGAGGCAATAATCCGGGATACCATAACGCTGATTTCCCCTGTAGGCATCGAAAGAGCAATTACGCAGCTTTCAATGCCCAACATGCAGAAATTTATTCTCCGCGGAATTTATAATTCAAATAATAATGAGTATGATGCCAATTATATTTTTACAAAGCTCACTTATGCACAGAAGCTGTTAGGTTATAATTCAAGAATTCAAGGATATGACATCCGGCTGGAAAATATTAATGAATCTTTCAAGGTAAAGGAACAGCTTCAGAAAAAATTAAACGGCAGGGATTACTCGGTAAATACCTGGTATGATTTTCATAAAGATCTTTATTCGGTAATGCAGATTGAAAGATGGTCGGCTTATATAATTTTATCGTTGATTATTGCAGTAGCATCATTCAATATTATGGGCTCTTTGTCTATGTCGGTAATTGAAAAGAAGCGTGATATCGGGGTTCTAAGAGCAATGGGAACGAATCAAAAATCAATCGTGAAAATTTTTATGTTCGAAGGGCTGCTGATTGGAATAATCGGTACGATAGCCGGGGCGCTGCTCGGCTATTTTGTCTGCTTCCTTCAACTGAAATATAATATTTACCCTCTGGATCCGACCCAATACAAAATCAATTCGCTTCCTCTGGAGATTAGGGTGTCCGATTTCTTTTTTATATCGGGAGCTTCAATGCTTTTATCTTTTTTAGCTTCTTTGTATCCGGCCAAACGTGCTGCAAAAGTAAATGCAATCGAGGCGATTAAATGGGAGTGAAGGCAGCCCGGATTGCGGATTGCGAATTTTCGATTGCAGATTTCGGATTTAAACTTTTTACTTTTAACTTTTTACTTTTTACTTATGATCATAGTTAAAGCTGAAAATCTAGTTAAATCATACCAAACTACTAAGAAGAACAGGCTCGAAGTATTAAGATCGGTTTCTATAGAGATTGAAGCCGGAAAAATCTCGGTAATTATCGGAGCTTCGGGAGCAGGTAAAAGCACCCTGCTCCATCTATTGGGAGGATTGGACAGGCCCGATTCTGGGAAAGTTTTTTACAACGGCAATGATATTTTCAAGCTTTCAGATGATAAGCTTGTAAAATTCAGAAGCGAAAATATCGGGTTTGTATTCCAATTCCATCATCTGCTCCCTGAATTTTCTGCTGTCGAGAATTCTGCAATCCCTTTAATGATTAAAGGAGAATCGCTTCAAAAAGCTTTAAAGAAAGCCGAATCCTTTATTGAATTGGTAGGATTGAAAGAAAGAAAAAATCATAAACCGGCTGAATTATCCGGCGGCGAGCAGCAGAGAGTTGCCGTAGCCCGTGCACTTGCAAATGATCCTTCTATAATTTTCGCAGACGAACCGACGGGGAATCTTGATTCGGATAACAGTGAGCTGATGCATCAATTAATTCTGGATTTAAAGAATAATCATGGGAAGACTTTATTGATTGTAACCCATAATAAAGAGCTGATGAAGCTTGCCGATAAAGTTTTTGAAATGAAGGATGGAGTTATAGTTAACACTAACTAATCTTATAACAATTAAAGCACCAAATAATAAATTCCAAATAATACTCAATTATCAATTTAAAAAATTCAAACTCTGAAGAGCGATGCCATTGAGTGTTTGAATATTGCTCATTGAGCATTTGAGTCAAAGGCCCATGAATATTAATTATTGATCGTTGAATATTATTTGTTATTTGTCTTTTGTTATTTGGTATTTGTTTATTTGTCCATCGAAGACGAGATCGCCTATAGGCGGATTTTTCGACATTTGGAATTTAGCATTACAATGTCTTAAGGAATTCGAACAGCAGCCGAACTCCGAACCCGGTCATATATTTTTTAGTGTAGTTATTATAGTCATTTGCAAATGCCGGACCCGCTATGTCGAGGTGAACCCAGGGAATTTTTTTGTCTACGAAATTTTCAAGGAATTTTGCGGCATGGATTGCCCCGCCCCATTTGCCGCCGTAATTTTTTACATCTGCAACATCGCTTTTATTTGCTTCATGGAAATCATCCCACATCGGCATGGGCCAAAGCCTGTCATGTGTCTTTATTCCTGCTTTATAAAGCATTCCGGAAAGCTCCTCATTTTTTGTAAAAAGGCCGGCTACAAACTCACCTAGAGCCACTACACAAGCACCGGTCAATGTTGCTAAATCAATAATAAGATCCGGTTTAAGCTTTGAGGCGTAATTCAGAGCATCGGCCAATATTACCCTACCTTCAGCATCAGTATCGTCAACATCGATACTTTTCCCCGAGGAAGTAATAATTATATCGCCCGGCCGGAATGATTTCCCGGAGGGCATATTCTCCGCACTTGGCATAATTCCGATTATCTGGAGAGGCAGCTTTGCCTGCGAAGCGGCGAGAAGCGTGCCTGCAACAACCGCTGCACCGGACATATCCGCTTTCATTTCTCCCATCTTAGCAGACGGCTTTATAGAAATTCCCCCGGAATCAAACGTTATTCCTTTTCCTACCAGGGCTATTTTTTTGTATTTTCCTTTTTTTGATTTCCCGCTTCCGTTATACTCGGCCACAATAAACCTAGGCGGATTATCGCTTCCCATCCCTACTGCAAGAAGCCCTCCCATCTTCCTTTCCTTAATCTCCTTTTCATCAAAGACCTTAACCTTCATTCCTTCTTTTGCCAGAGCACCTTTTATCCTTTCGGCAAACTCGGCAGGAGTTAATACTATCCCGGGTTCATTCTGCAGCTTTCGTACAAAATTTACGCTGTTCATTACTAGAGAGGCAGTCTCCAGCGCTTTGGATAGTTTTTCTTCATTGTCCGCATAAAAATTTACCTGTAAATCTTTTAATTCTTTTTTATCCGAGAGATATTCGTTAAAGCTGTAGTTCCCGAAATAAATCCCTTCGGCAAATGTCTGGTAATAATATTCTGCTTTATCGAAATACTTTGCGAAGATGGTATAATCGGGTATAAAAATATGCAGGTTTTTCACTTCCTCTTTTTCAAGAGAAGAAATGAAACCGGCCAGATGATTCCTGAAGTAATCGGGAGAAAATTTTTCATCGATTTTCACTTTTATGATGCAGACCTCATCCGGTTTCCCGTCATGCTTGGAAATTTTTATTTCCGCATTATCTTTTGATAAAAATGTTCTCCTTTGAAGATCCGACAAACGGATATTAAAAATTTTTTCTATGCTGGCAAGGTTGGTTTTAAGATTGTTATTATCTATTAAATATCTTAAGCTGACAGAAAGCGGCTTATAGCTGATCTCCTTATTCCCTGATTTGATGCTTAGCTTAAATATCATTTTAGTTCCTTAATTTTGATCATTAAATATAAACGGCTAGAAATTCTTCGGCCCGGTTAAGTATCTTCGGAATAAATTCCGCCATTTTACCTGCAGTAATTCTTAACCCTGCGGCATTGAAATGCCCTCCTCCTCCGAATTCTGCTGCGAGCTTATTTACAGGTATATTGCCTTTCGATCTGAAGCTTACTTTAAATCCCTGCTTCAGCTCAAGGAAAAGTATACCCATTCTCACATCTTTGACTGAAAGGGAAAAATTAACAAATCCATCCGTATCGGATTCAATTGCGCCTGTAGTTTCAAACATCTTTTGAGTTAAGATCATATAGCCGATCTCCTGCTTTTCCCCATGAAGCTGAATAGTATTCAATGCCAGCCCCAGAAGCTTTATCTTGCTGAATAAGCTTTGATCGTAAACTTTATCGAATACCTCTCCGGGAACAACTCCCAGCTTCAGAAGATCGGCAGCTATAAGATGAACTTCCGGGGTTGTTTTTTCAAAACGGAAAGAGCCGGTATCAGTCATTATTGCGGCATAAATATTATATGCAATGGGATAATTGAGATTAACAATATTTGTTTTCTTTATAAGATCGTAAATGATATGCCCGGTCGCGCTATAGCTGTTATCAAGAAAAAAATAATTTACAAAATCTTCCAGGTCGAGGTGATGATCAATTGCAATTTTAAGCTTGAGGGAATCGTTGAATTTTTGCCTCATGCTTACAATCCTGTCGGAGCGGTTGAAATCAATGCCTACCAAAACATCAACATTATTGAAAATTGCATCATGCCTGGATTCATCATACTTTTCAATTTTTTTATCGAAATCCAGGAAAGTTAAATTATAAGGAGTGACGCTGTGATTAATTATATAAATTTCTTTTCCCAGTTCTTTCAGGATAAAGTAAAGAGCAATTTCGGAACCTATTGCATCGGCATCCGGGTTAACATGAGTAGTAATTAAGAATGAATTGTTTTTAACAAGAATGTTTTTTAAAAGATCAAAATCAATCATTAAATGATTCTAAATTATATTTTGGTTTGTTAAAATAGGAAAAAATCCTGTTAGTAGATTGTCGGTGGTTGGTTGTATGTTGGAAGAAATGAGCGCAAATGGAACATAAATCTTAAATCGTAAATCAGAATTGTCATTCGATTGTCATTCGGTAATCATTCGGTTGTAATTTGTAGTCATTAATTGCCGCATAGCAAAGAGCATAGAGCTTTTACTCCACCTTCCATTTTTCATCTCTCCGTACTCAATACTCCATACCCCCTACTCAATTTACTTCCCACGTATTTCCGCTGAACAACAGCTTTTTCAAATCGCCGTTCCCTCTTGACTTCTTTACACTCTCAATCTGCTTATGATAATCTTCCTCATAAGTTGACTTTATTTCCTGCCTCAAAACTCCGATTGGAGTCGGGAATCCTTCTAATTCCGTAAATTGAGAAATTATATGTGCACGGAAGCTATTCGGATCTAACTCATCATGAATCCAAATGTCATTAATAGAAAAATCTCCATTGTTTATATTTACTACTTTAGGATTAAGTCCGTCGAGCGTGATTCCTTTTTCATTATTTTTTCCGAATACCATCGGTTTTCCGTGTTCGAGGAATAGTACATTATCCGCTTTGGTTTCTTTCTCCGTTAAAAGCTCGAAAGCACCGTCGTTAAAGATATTGCAGTTCTGGTAGATTTCGATAAAAGCCGTACCTTTGTGCTCCGCAGCTCTTTTCATCATGGCCTGCAGATGTTTTGCATCGCGATCGAGTGATCTCGCAATAAAAGTAGCGCCGGAACCGACAGCCAAAGCCAAAGGATTGAAAGGAAAATCAACGCTGCCGAGCGGAGTACTTTTTGTTTTCTTTCCCTTTTCGGAAGTCGGTGAATACTGTCCTTTCGTTAATCCATAAATCCTGTTATTAAAAAGAAGAATTTTAATATCGATGTTTCTTCTGCAGGCATGTATAAAATGATTTCCGCCGATGCTTAAAAGATCACCGTCCCCTGATGCAACCCAAACAGAAAGCTCCGGACGGTTAAGCTTCACACCGGTGGCGATTGCAGAAGCTCTCCCGTGAATTCCATGGAAGCCGTAAGTGTTCATATAGTAAGGAAATCTTGCGGCACAACCTATACCTGAAATCCAGACAAAATTTTCCAATTTAATTCCTAAATCAGGAGATACCCGCTGCATCTGAGCTAGTATGCTGTAATCCCCGCAGCCGGGACACCATCTTACATCCTGATCGGATGCAAAATCCTTGGATGTATATTTCAGGCCTGCCTCTTGAGCTTTATCTTGAACTTGCCTGTCCGCCGAATTCCGATCTAATCGGGAGAAGGCGGAAACTTGATCTTTGTCTTGAGCCGTTTCTTTGTTTTTTTCTTCCATTCTATTTCTCTAATATTTTTTATAACCTTTTACAGCACAGATTAGTAATCTGTGCTACGGATTTATTATGTTAATTTATCATGTTCAGATTGGTAATCTGTGGTGCGAACTAAAGCAGATTAATAATCCGCACTGCTGGTTTTATTTAAACCTATCATCGATTCAATTTTAGATTCTATTTCAGATGATTTAAAAGGTAAACCTTGAATTTTATTAAATGGTTCCACATTCGCCAGGAATTCACTTTTTAAGATTTTCGATAATTGCCCCATGTTAAGTTCAGGGCAAAGTATTTTTTTATAGTTCTTTAAAATGCTCCACGTATTTTTCGGGAAAGGATTTAAATATTTAAAATGAACCTGTGCAAGCCTAGTACCTTTCTGCCTCAGCCTGTTAACTGCTTCAGTAATTGCCCCGAATGATCCTCCCCAGCCTGCAACTAAGAAATCCGAATCGGCATCACCTAAGACTTCCAGTTCGGGAATGTCGTTCTCAATATTTTTAACCTTCTGTGCACGCAGCCGTACCATGAACTCATGATTTTCAGGATCATAGCTTACACTGCCGGAGATATGCTTCTTCTCCAATCCCCCGATTCTATGCATTAATCCGGGAGTACCGGGCAATACCCATGGACGAACCAGATTTTCATCTCTCATGTATGGAGAGAATCCTTCTTTTTCCGTCCTGAATTTGACCGGGATTTCAGGGATTAAATCGGGATCAGGAACCTTCCATGGCTCGGAACCGTTAGCCAGGTAGCCGTCGGAAAGGTACATAACCGGCACCATATACTTTAATGCGATCCTCGATGCCTCGAGAGCCATGTTAAAACAATCGGCCGGAGTTGAAGGAGCTACAACCACTACGGGCGCTTCGCCGTTTCTTCCGAACATTGCCTGAAGCAGATCGGATTGTTCTGTTTTTGTCGGAAGCCCCGTGCTGGGTCCGCCTCTTTGGACATCAATAATCACAATGGGAAGCTCGGTCATTACCGCCAGCCCGATCGATTCGGTCTTTAATGCAACGCCGGGGCCGCTGGTTGTAGTTATAGCCAAGGCACCCGAAAAGGAAGCGCCGATTGCGGCTGTAATTGCGGAAATTTCATCTTCAGCCTGAAATGTCCTTACATCAAAATTTTTGTGCCTGCTTAATTCATGCAGAATATCGGAGGCCGGAGTGATTGGATATGAACCGAGAAATAGCGGCAGCTTCGACTTCACAGAAGCCGTTATAAATCCGATCGCCAAAGCTTCATTGCCTGAAATATTTCTATATGTCCCTTTAGAAAGCTTAGCAGGCTTAACTTCATATCTTGTTGTAAATATTTCCGTATTCTCACCGAAATAATATCCTGCCATCATTGCTTTTTTATTTGCTTCGGCAAGATCCGGAGAATCTTTAAACTTTATTTTCAGCCAGTTTAAAGTAGGCTCAACGGGACGGCTGTACAGCCAGTACATCATTCCCAAGGCAAAAAAGTTTTTGCAGCGGGATTTTTCTTTTGCGGATAGAGCCGTTTCTTCCAGCGCTGTATTTGTCAAAGCGCTTAACGGAACCTGTATTACATTAAATCCGTTTAAAGTGCCGTCCTCAAGCGGGTTGGATGCATACTCCGCAAGCCTTAAATTTTTAGGATCGAAAGCATTGATATTTATTATTATTGAGCCTCCCGGCTTTAAATCGCGGAGATTCATTTTTAATGCGGCAGGATTCATTGCAACGAGTACATCCGGCGCATCTCCCGGGGTTTGAATATCGCTGCTCGAAAAATGAAGCTGGAATCCGCTGACACCGTAAGTAGTGCCGGCGGGTGCACGTATTTCCGCCGGGAAATCGGGCAGAGTGCTTAAATCGTTTCCTACAATTGCGGTTGTATTTGTAAACTGTGATCCGGTAAGCTGCATCCCGTCGCCGGAATCACCGGCAAATCTCACGGTTACATCACTCAGATCTACTATTGTTTTTTCCTGCATAGTTATCTTTATAAAATTTTTAAATTTATAATGAATTTTAATTCAATTATCGAAATTCATGTGTAATGGGAATCATAGATGAAGATGGAAAATGGAAGATGGGAAATGGGAAATAAATGAGATTACCTATAAATCCAAATACATCATTACTATTATACAAATGCTCTGCCCGTATTCTTTTCTAAATTAAATAAGAATATAACTCTTGTCAATTACAAAGAACCGGGAGAATTTCCAACGAGATTTTTTTCGCTTTTCACTATTCGAAAAAATATTTAAACTCTTGATTTTTAACAGATTATTGAACAGGTTTCCTATAGGTTTTATTTGGGCAGGGAAAATAAAGGGATTGAAAGGTTGATTTTCCTACCGGTAATTTCAACAAAAAAGATAAATAGGGTGCGCCTCATTTCGAAGCAAAAACTTGAATAAGAAGAATTAATCCGGTTTTAAGGTTTACTCATTAGAGTTTTACCGGCATTTGAATTGATTAAATCAATTTCTGCCGGTTAAATGAAGTAAAAACATACTGGTTATTTATTGTGAGAATATTAAATATTCTTTATTCCCTTCAAATCCCAAAAATCATTCTTACCTCGTCTTGGCTTATTCAATATATCCTTTGTATTCTAATTCAATATATCCTTTGCATACTAATTTTTTTAAATCCAATAATAAAATTTTATTCTGATCTCTTTTTAAATCCTAAAACTATTAGAGGAGTTACAAATGAAAAATTTAATTACAGCAGTTCTTCTGCTCCTATTTTCAGGGATCCTTCTTTGCCAGGACATTGAAGTTATTTCACCCAACGGCGGAGAGGTTTGGGAAATAGGCACGCTCAAAGAAATTAAATGGACTAGTTCCGGGGTTACCGATGTTAAAATAGAGTATACTGCAAACAGCGACACTACCTGGAATTTAATCCTTTCAAGCATTACTGCAGATGCAGGGAGCTATTACTGGATGGTTCCAAATATCTCTTCCAAATTATGCAAAATTAGGGTCTCGGATAAGAATAATGCTTTAATATTCGATAAAAGTAATGGATTTTTTTCTATTAAAAAATTATCCGAAACAGAACCGAATAATACCGCGGCTCAAGCCAACGTAATAGAATTAAAAGATTCTTTAAATGGTTCGATAAATCCGGCCGGCGATATTGACTATTA
>DATKLQ010000538.1:0-7122 GCA_035542335.1 Ignavibacteriaceae bacterium
GTACGATTATTTTTCCTTGCAGCGGGAGCATATATTTGTTCAACTCTTTTGACACACCATTAAGGATAAAATCAAATATTATTTCTCTTTCTACTATCTGTTGGGCTTCCGCAAAATTATTTTCAATTCCTCTATGGACAGCGCCGTAAATACTTCCTAGGATTAATTCAAGAGCAAAATCCTCATTAATATTTCCAAACAATCCTTCTTCTTTTCCCGATTTAATTATTTCAAACAGAATATGTTTATAATCTTTTTCCATCTCAATGAGCTCTGAGCAGAGTTCATGTTCGGCTTTCAGAGCTTCCTTCCTATACATTAAGAAGAAATTCTGATACTTCATCATGAACATATACAAGTGTATAGTAAAAGAATGCAAAGAGCTAACGCAGCTGGTTTGGTTTCTAATATTTTCCTTCAAAGAACTCGTGAGCTTTTCCATCCTTAATTTCATAATAGAAAAGTAAAGCTCCTCTTTTGAGCTGAAATATGTATAAACAGTGCCTTTGGCAATTGAAGCAAGTTTAGCTACATCCTCCATCATAACTTCATGGTAGCTTTTTCTGGAAAACAGCTGAAAGGCAGATTCAATAATCTTTTTTCTTTTTAAGATTTTCTTATTTTCTTTATTGCTTAGAGCATTAACCTTCATAATTTTTAAGCATTAATAGAGGGGGAATACCTTATACCATTAATTTCATCTAAAATTTCTTTTGCACCTGCTTTAAGAAGATCTTCTGCAAGCTTTTTGCCTAAATCTTCCGGATTATTTTTACTTCCTTTAATCCTTTTTCTAAAAGTCACTGTACCGTCTACTGATCCTACCAAACCATCTATATAAAGCCCGTTGGGTTTAACTTCAGCAAAGGAGCCAATCGGGACCTGGCATCCGCCCTCTAATGTTTTTAAAAACGATCTTTCGGCAAGAACCGCATTACACGTAGTTTCATTGTGAACTTCCTGAAGGATTTCCTCCATAAATTTGTTTTCGGAATTTATTTCAATCCCGAGCGCACCCTGGCCGACAGCCGGGAGCAACTCGTCTGTCGAAATAATTGAGGAAATGTATTTTTTCAATCCCAGTCTTTCTATTCCGGCTCGCGCCAATATTATTGCATCCCATTCCGATCCCATAAATTTTTTTATTCTTGTTGGAACATTTCCCCGGAGCTCTTCAATCCTAAAATCCGGCCGCAAATGAAGAAGCTGGCATCTTCTTCTTAGAGATCCTGTGCCAACTAAGGCATTCTCTTTCAGTGATTGAATTGATATTCCTTTTTTCTTTGCTATTAATACATCCTCAACAGGATGTCTTTTTGTAACTGCGGCCAATTTTAAACCTTCAGGCAAAGTTGTCTGCAAGTCCTTTAAGCTGTGAACTGCCATATCGATATTTCCGCTAAGGAGCTCATTTTCAATTTCTTTGGTGAATAAGCTTTTATCCCCGATTTTTGACAATGCAACCTCGAGAATTTTATCTCCTTTAGTTTTAATAATTTTTATCTCGACGGAGATGCTTTTATTTTTCTTTTCAACTGCATCCTTTATAAAATTAGCCTGCCAGAGTGCGAGCTGACTTCCTCGGGAACCGATAATTATTTTTCTCTTCAAATATTATCTTCCTTTTCCTCTCCTGTTTCAGATTTCGGCTCCATTCCGAAGAGTTCTCTAATTATACTGATCTTCATGGCAGTTTCATCGGAATTAGTACCTGTTTCAGTCAGCTTCTTCAATTCAACTGTAGGATTATGAAGAATTTTATTGATTATTCTCCTAGTTATTATTTCAATTTTTTCTTGATCTTCGGGATTAAACCTATTTTTATTTTTGCTTATTTCTTCCGACCGGATAGTTTCAAAGATATCCCTCAAGTGCTTGATAGTGGGAGCAATTTCAAGCGAGTTGTACCAGTTAAAGAAGGCCGAAACTTCTTCTTCGATAATCCTTTCCACTCTTGGGATTTCATCCTTCCGCTTTGCCAGGTTCTGCTCCACTATAATACTCAGCGAATCAATATCATTATAAAAGACGTAATCTATTTCTTTTGCCGCAGGATCAATATCCCTTGGAACCGCAATATCCATTAAAACGGTCGGACTGAAATTTCTTTTTTTCATCATTGCATGAATATCATCTTTTGAAAGAATAAATCCTTCCGATTTGGTAGCGCTAATAACAATATCATGTTCATGCAGAAATTCTTTAAAATTGCCGAAAGGAAGAATTTTAGCGTTCAAATTACCGGCAATCTTTTCCGCTTTTTCCAAAGTCCTGTTTGTAATAGACAATTTTCCTATCCCTTTTTCCTTTAAATGCTTTGCGGCTATCTCGCCGGTTTCCCCGGCTCCAATAACCAAAGCGGCTTTTTTATTAAGGCTGGAAAAAATTTTTTCCACAAGCTGTACTGCAGCATAACTGACTGTGACTGCGCCCTCGCTTATATCTGTTTCCGATATTGCTCTTTTACCGGTTTTAATTGCAGCATCAAAAAGTCTTTTCATTAAAAATCCGGAGAAATGGTTTTTCTCCGATATTAAAAATGAATCTTTTACCTGGTGATAAATTTGATTGTCGCCTATGAGCATCGAATCAATCCCGGTAATTACCCGGAAAAGATGTTTTACCGCATCTCTTGAAAAATAATTTTTAAAATGTTCATTCCTGATTTGAGGAACCGGTTTCTGGTTAAGCAAAAAATTTAAAATATTATCAAAACCGATTTCCTGCCCTGCGGGCAGTCCGTAAATTTCTGTCCGGTTGCAAGTGGAGATTATCAAACCTTCAGTCAGTAAGTTCCCTTTAACCTTATTAATAAATTCATCAATTTCTTCTTTCTGAAGAAAAAGAGCTTCTCTTAATTCAACAGGAGCCGAATTATGATTTATTGAAAGGGCCAGTAAATTCATAGATCAATAAAACGAATGAAAACTCTGAGCTAAAAAGTTAGTTAAGGTAGTTGAAAGGATTGCAATGAGAAATCCGATTATTGAAAAAACTACTACTCTTTTACCCTGCCACCTTCCGAATACTTTACTTATGATTCCGATTCCATAAACAATCCAGACTAAAAATGTTCCAATTAATTTCGGATCAACATAAGAGAAATTGGGGAATGCCTTGGGAAGCCAGATTATCCCGATTAGTATTGCAATAGAAAGCAGAACAAAGCCTATAATCGCGGAATAAAAACTTAATCTTTCTAGAATTTCCAGACTGGGAAGCCTGTTAAATATTAAGCCGAATTTGTTTAATTTGATTTCTTTATACAGAATTAAATAAAGCAATCCGTATATAGCAGACATTGTGATCCCGGAATAACCAATTAATGCGCTGAAAACATGCAGGCCTAAAAGATTACTTCTCAAGACTTCTTTTACTTCTACCAAATCTTCTATAAAAAGGCTGGAAATAATTTGAAATATCAAAGATATTATTATAATAAAAGGACCGGTACCTCTTATATCGGTGTGCAGTTCAAGGATGAAATATGCAAAACTTATTGAGAAAGCCAGAACCGTAAAAATCTCAAAGACATTAGTAATCGGCGGATGATTAAATGCAATAAGTCTTAATATTAAATAAACGAAATGCAGAAGAAGAGTAATAAAAAGAAAAAGTCTTTTTGAATTAATTAGAATTTTGTCTCCCTTCATAAAATTATAAGAATAGATAAGAAATGTAATGATATATAAGAAGGGGAGAAGAGTATTTAAAAAATCAATAAGAGAATTCATTTTTGCTTAATAAATTATAGGGATTGAAAACTAATGAATTAATTTTCACTTAACAAGGCGAAATGACTCGCTGGTCAAATTAAATGAAAAATGATATTTGAAAATAAATATGAGATTTTTAAAAATAATTACCAATAAATTATAAATGAAAGAGAATAGTGAAAAGGGAAAGCGTCTCAGGCATTTTGTTTGAGTAATTCTTGATATCTAAAACATTCCTTAATATGATCATTAACCATCCCGGTTGCCTGCATATGGGCATAAACAATGGTAGAACCTACAAATTTAAATCCTCTCTCTTTTAAATCTTTACTGATTAGATCCGATAGTTCAGTTTTTGGGGGAAGATCTTTAAGCGATTCAAAATTATTATGAATCTGCTTTCCTTTTGTAAACCTCCAGATATATTTATCGAAAGTTCCGAATTCTTCCCTTACTTTAAGAAATGCCTTAGCATTCTCGACTGCACCTTTTATTTTTAAGGAATTCCGGATAATTCCGCTGTCCTTCATTAAAGAATTAATTTTTCTTTTATCATACTTTGCAACTTTATTAAAATCAAAATTATCGAATGCTTTCCTAAAGTTTTCTCTTTTTCTTAAGATAGTCAGCCAGCTGAGTCCGGCCTGGAATCCTTCAAGCACAAGAAATTCAAAAAGTTTCCTGTCGTTATGAATGGGGACTCCCCACTCTTTGTTATGGTACTTCATCATGAGCGGATCGTTGGTAGGCCAGGCGCAGGTTGGTTTATTGTTAGTCATGGTAAATCATATACATGTAAAAAGCATTCGATATTCATTATTCGATGTTCATTACTCGACATTCAATTCTTGTTTATTTGAAAATTTCAGAACAAATAGATTAACTTAAAAGCAGCATAGCCGAAACCAAACAAAATAAATTGAATAATAAATATCCAACATCGAAATCGAATATCGAGCACTACTTCGTAATTCATTCGATATTTATTATTCGATATTTAATTTAAATCATTTTTTTGAAAGATGGAGTATCCCGCTCACTCTTCAGTCCCCGCCCAGTATCAACGGCAATCCCTGTTTTCCCGAACCTATTACAACAATCTTTGAATTCGGTGAATTAGCGAGCTTTTCGGTCGCTTCAATCCCTTTCCATTTAAGCAGCTGTTCGCTTATTCCTTTTGAAACTATATCCTGAAAATCTGCAATACCTTTAGCCTCAATTCTTTTTCTGTCAGCTTCCTGGGTTTCTCTCTGCAATACAAACTGCATTCTTTGGCTTTCCTGCTCTGCTTTAAGTTTTTCTTCAATGGAAGCTGTTAAGCCGGGAGGTAAACTTACTTTTCTTAACGGAGTAGATAGTATTATTACTTCGGATAACTCCTTTACTGATCTTAAATTCTGTTCTATTTCAAATTCTAATTTCTCCCTGTCAGCAGTGTATAAAGATTTAGCTTCGTATTTAGTAGTAACACCCCTAACCACTGATCTGAAATTAGGTAATATTAATTTTTGGAGATACTCATCAAAATCGCCAGTTGAATTATAAATTTGGTTCACTTTTTCTTTGCTTAATTGAAAAATTAAGCTTATCTCAAGATCAACGCTCAAGCCTTCCTTCGAGGGAACTGTCATTACTTCCTTTAATTCTTGTTTTCTCGTGTCAAATTTTATGACATTTGCCATTGGGTTCACTAAATTAACACCGCTTTTCAACGTATTTTCACTTACATATCCAAGGAAATCAACAACACCGGCATGACCGGCAGGTATAACTGTCCAGAATTGCATGAGAGCAATGAAAGCTGCAACTACAAGTCCGGCTAACGCAAAAGTAGACTCTGATTTGCTGAATCTTTTCTTAGCGTTGTAATAAACTATTGCTGCAACAACTGCAGCTAAAATGGCAATGATAAATAGCATTTTTTCCCTCTTATCCCAGGTTCGTAATAAAAAATTGAATTAAAATATAGCATTAGTTTAAGATAATTGAAACATTCAATTAAAATCTCAGCAGGGATTTAATCTTATGATTTGAAATGAATTCATTAGATCCGATAATTATTTTTTGAATTAAAATTAATTTTTGCTAAGTTAGCCCTGCTTATGAAAACAAATAAAGCCGATAATCGAAATCTCTTACACCATCATTCCGGGAATAATACCGACTATGCCGGAATGCGGTAATATATTATAAAATACAAAATATTAGACACCCCGGCTCGGCTGGGGTTTTTTAGTTTAAAAGGGAACACTGTCAGTTTAAAATTTAAAATTTGTCTTAAACAAATGTTCCGATCTTTCTTGGCCCAGATATTCATCGTAAAACCGTAAACTTAAGGAATAAATATTTATCTATAAATGATCCCGTATTTTAATAAAATTGCACAAAATCAAAAGAATCTTGTTAATCCTCTAGAAGGATTTCTGATTAGTTTGGATATAGATCATTACAATAGGTTGAACCTCTACGAGGTTACTTGATGAAACTTCGTAGAAGTTTAACTATTGTAAAAAACCTAATAACAGATCCAGTCATCCTCGTAGAGGATGAACTATAAGAAAAATTATGAGATATTACTCAAATGAATAATTTAAAGCTTGCGATCCAAAGAAAAGGAAGATTAACCGATAAGTCTGTAGAGCTCTTAAAGCTTTGCGGGCTTGATATCGAGAGCTACTCCGAACGGCTGGTAGTAGCTGCAAGAAATTTTCCTTTGGAAATTCTTTTCTTACGGGATGATGATATTCCGGAATATGTGCAGGATAGTGTTGCCGATGCCGGAATTGTCGGCGAAAATGTAATATTTGAAAAGCAGTCAACCGCAATGGAGATGGAAAAATTAGGCTTCGGCAGGTGCAGCCTAATATTAGCTTATCCGGAAAAAAATGAATTAAAAAATATTAATGACATTAACGGGAAAATTATTGCCACTTCCTACCCGAATATCCTAAAAAATTTTTTGAGCAAAAATAATATTTCGGCGAAGATTATTGAGCTGAGCGGCTCGGTTGAAATAGCTCCTTCTCTTGGTGTGGCAGACTTGATTTGTGATATTGTTTCTACAGGTAATACATTGATGATGAATAAATTAAAAAAATCTTTTGCAGTATTTGATTCGGAAGCCGTTCTTATATCCTCCGAGGCAACTCTAAAAAATAGAGAGAAAAATAATATTCTGCAGGATCTGCTTGGAAGAATCAGGTCGGTTAAAAACGCACGCGATTCAAAATATTTAATGATGAATATTCCAAAAGCATCATTGGAAAAAATTGTCAAGATCATACCTTCTCTTAAAAGCCCTACTGTACTTCATTTGGCCGATGAAAATATGCTTGCAGTTCATGCCGTAATACCTTCAAATAAATTCTGGCATATAATTGAGGATCTGAAAGCAGCCGGTGCATCC
>DATKLQ010000539.1:0-10669 GCA_035542335.1 Ignavibacteriaceae bacterium
CGAAGAAAATAGATTTTGAAGGACTCCAGCGAATTGAAAAGGGTGAATATCCGGTTGCTGCATTACGCGAAATGCTTTTGAATGCCCTCGTTCATAAAAATTATTCCGGTTCAACAATTCAAATTAGAGTTTATGATGATAAAATAAGTTTTTGGAATGAAGGAACTTTACCTGAAGGATTATCATTTGAAGCATTAAAGCATCAGCACGCTTCACGTCCGAGAAATCCCATAATTGCAGATGTTTGCTTCAAAGGAGGTTACATTGATGCTTGGGGAAGAGGCACATTAAAAATAATTAACTCCTGCAAAGAAGCTGAACTTCCCGAACCTGAAATGAAAGAAGTAGACGGCGGTTTTCTTGTAACAATATTTAAAGACATTTTTACAGAAGAACAACTAAAAAAACTAAACCTGAATGATCGTCAGATTAAAGCCGTTCTTTATACAAAAGAAAAAGGGAAAATTACAAACAAAGAATATCGTGATCTTACCGGTCTTTCCGATCAAGGTGCACGAAACGACATAGTTGATCTTATTACTAAAAAAATACTAATTTCTCAAGGAAAAGGAAGAGGTACCTTTTATAAAATCAAATCACTTGGCAATTAGTTGGCGTTTACTTGGCTTTCTTGGCGTTTATTTGGCGATTATTACTTGAGTTCTAACTAAGTCCAAAATATCTAATTTTACCTAGTAATAACAACTTATTTTTCTACCTTATCCATTAAAGGTTGTAATTTGCTGAGAACATCCAGCATTGCCGGAGAAGTATCGGTATGGTGATGGATCATCTTCCACATCCCGTTCTTTCGCTGATAAATATTAGTAACTCGATGGCTAAAGGTTACCTGATTCCCGGCAATTTTAGCCTGACCGGTTTCTAATCCTATCTCATAAGCCGCATCACCCACCACATGAATGAGTTGATCTTTCAATTCGACCTTACCGTCAGATGTTAATCCGGCAACTTGTTCAAAAGATTTTTTGACGGCCTTCCAGCCTATATCCCGGCCGCCTATAGGATGCATAGCTGTTGCAGTTTCCTCATGTGACCAGATTTCCCCTATTTGATCAGTATTCCCATTGGTCATCCGTGTCAAAGCATTATAGAACTGCTTCGATGCTTCGCGAACTTCATCTTCTGCTTTCATTTACAATTTTCCTTTCTTTTCTTTTTTAAAAAATTAATTACAAAGAAAAATTCCTCTCCATAAAGATTCCCGAACTTCAAAATAAATTATTTTACCTTCTCCCAGTAATCTTCGAATTGTCCTTCTGCAATTGCAGTTATTTTATTTCCCTCAAAAGTTACAGTCGGCGGATCAAAGGGAAGTTTTATTTCCAATTTATCTCCCATCATTTTAACCGGGACAGTTTTTGTCTGATTTGGCATATATGTAAGTCCTTTACCGCTAATTTCATCGTTCATTATACCAAAGTGAATTGTTTCGGTATAATCTTTATCGGTAAGTTTATATGTAGAGTAAATAGATAAAGAAAAATGTTTGCCGCTTGAATCCACCCACATAATATTAAAATTTCTGATGTCTTTTGTGAATGTCTGTATTCCAATAGCCATCGGAGGTTTTATTGTTGTACCATCCGGTAGCTTACGCCATATAAATTTATATGTACCTTCTATTGACGGGTTTTTTAATATATGAGATTCTTTTGTGCTGCTCATATATTTGAAGCTTAGGAAAATTAACGCACTGACCACTAGAACTGGAATCAACAAAGTTTTACTTTTCATTTTAACCCTCCTTTAAATGTATTTTAAAAAAGACTGGTATATTTTTTAATAAATTAGCTTCAATAGTTCTTATGAAATCACAAAAGAAAGAAGGTTTAAAATGATGGCATAAACATAAAATCTTAGTTTAAAGTATTAGATCTGTAATGAATGGAATTTCTGCGAAGGTGGAAAACTATGAATGGTAACTTTTAGTTTCAAGAATTATTTTTAAAATGCTTTGTAAATCACAAAGCGTAAATATTTATATTACCCATACAGCTCTTTAAATTTTTTATAATTAAGTATTCTAACCCTTGAACCATCGAGTTCAATTAATCCTTTTTTTTGGAAAGAATGAAGAGTTCTCGAAACAGTTTCTCTTGATGTACCTGCCATATTTGCTAAATCATGCTGAAATGGAATCTTTTCAATCTCGACCACTCCGTTTTTTATTTTTCCCGTTTCTTCAGCAAGCTGCATAATAATTGTTCCAACTTTCCCCGGTGCATCCATTATAGAAAGAGCTTTAATTTTCATATCCGCTGCCCTGATTCGTTGTATTAATATTTGAATAAGTGCAATCGGTATTTCCGGGTGATTATGAATGAGAGTTAAAAAATTATCTCTTTCTATTATAAACAATTCTGTCTCTTCCATCGTAATTATATTTGCCGATCTTGCAAGTCCGTCAATAATCGCCATTTCTCCGAAGAATTCCGATTCGCCAAGCAAACTCAATATTACTTCTTTTCCATCATCTCCCACTCGCGATACTTTTACTTTTCCTGATTTGATGATAAATAATGCTGTCCCGGATTCATGCTCTAATAAAACATGGGTATCCTTTTTACATAATTTTTTTACACCGGTTTTGTATATCAATTCTAAGGTTTCTTCATTCAAGTCTGAAAAGATGGGAACATACCTAAGAAATTCAATTTCATCATTCATTTCAATACCCCAAATATTAATTATCATTAAGAACTAAAGACCATTAGAAGATATAAAGATAATAATATTACCTTGAATTACTATCAAGTATATCAATTCTCTAGTTTTAGAATTTGTTCTCAAAAAAATTCTTAATTGTAGAAGAAGAAAAAAAATTCATTAGATAATTCAAGGACTTACCTCTGGCATAAATATGGTTGGTTCCCTTATAAATGATGCTCCGGTTTCTGGTGCTAAAACATCATGTATTGATTAGCAAACTTCTGAGTCTGGAGTTAGATTCTGTTTACAAGGCACTTGTACTCTGCTCTTCCCCTGCTTCCCACAAGTGCCTTTTTTATTCCCATCAAAAATCTGTTTAGAAGCACTAATATTAATCAAAAAACATAATCATTTCCCTACTGATGTTTCAATCGATCTTATTTGTAAGCTTTTTCAGTTTATCTTAAGATTCTAAAAATGAATTTTAAATTATGGTGACATAGATAACTTTATATCAATAAATGCTCTCTTCTGGATTGCTTTTATAAAAGCCTCTAACCAAATTCATATCTCGTTCATATAATACTTACAAAATGGAATTTATGTTAAGGAGGAAGTATGAAATTAATGTGGTTTGAAATAAAATTTTCCGAAGTGGATTTAAGCAGGGGGAAAGACATAGACCTCGTGAATGAAATACAAAAGTTATATAAAATATTAGATCATCTGGAAGGAATTACATTGTTCCATGGAAAGCACAAAAGAAATATAGGCCAGAAGTACTATTTGACTATTCCCGATAATGATATTGGCAGAAATTTAATGCAGTATATAAAGCTAAAAAATTATGTTCCTAGGAATCAGCCTGAGGATGATCAGCTAACTTACCTTTGTGGAAGCTTATCAGCGGCAGATATTGTTAATAATATCAATGAATCTCATCCTTTTATTGAGAATTAAAAATGATATCCGCAGCACTCTTAAATTACCGTTTTTAGAGCAGCGATATTTCTTTCCGTATAACAAAATAAAAATAACTAAAATATAAGGAGGCACTATGTCAGCTCAGGCTAATTTAAAAATAGTAAGGGATTTATATGATTCGTTTAATAATAAAGATTTCAACAAGGGAAAAAATTTAATTGATGATAATGCTGAATTCCATACTGTACCTTTGGATATGAAACTCTCAGGAAAAGAAGGTTATCTTCAGCTAATGCAAAGTTGGGCCACTGCATTTCCGGATGGAATTTGCGATGTCACGAATATTATAGCTGGTGAGGATGGTGCTGTTGCAGAATTTGTAGGCCGTGGTACTCAAACCGGCAAATTTCTATCTCCGGAAGGAGAAATATCACCTACCGGAAAACATGTAAATGTTCCGTTTTGTGAAGTTATTAAAATTAAAAATGGAAAAATTATATCGGTGAATTCATATTTTGACACAGCAACAATGATGAAGCAGTTGGGAATTATTCCGGAATTAAAACATCAATAGAAAAATTTTAAATTTATCACCCACTTTACATTAGATATCAGTTCACCTGCCCCGCCAAATTTATGTTTTGAAATTGCTATTAAGAAATTTGGCGGGTCTTGACATTCTCAGCCAGTTTACATAAGGAACATTATTCAACTAATTAAGACGTTTTTACTGGTTCTGGTCTTTCTATCGTAGTCGAAATAATGTTGTCTTATGTAAACTCGGCACAATCACTAATCAGCTCATCATCGCTCATTTCGGGTGGCTCGTACCTCGACACACCCTTCATTCGCTTTCATGGGTGAACCCCATTAAATCCTGATATATTCATTCTCTCTATCTATTATCATCAAACAGCGCTTCATTCCGGCGGCTCGTTCCTCGACACGCCTTCATTCCGCTTACATTGTGTTACCATAAGACAGCGGGTTTAGAACATCAATAAATTAGGTGATTCCGCCACACCCATCATCATCCTTTATCATTATATTGGAACACAAAGAACCTATTATAAAAACATTAGATACTTAAGAGTCTTTTATGAATGATGAATTTTATACTCTTGCTTTATGGAAAATTAAGGATGGAAACGAGGAGGAATTTCTATATGTTTGGGAAAATGAGCTTGTACCGGAATATTTAAAGTTTAATCCGTATTCCAGAGCCACCTTAATTCAAAGCATGGAAAATCCTAATTTGTATTATTCCTTTGATCCCTGGGCAAGTCTGGATAGAATGCAATCCGCCCGTTCCGACCTTAAAGTTCGTTCTGCTCTTTCAAAACTTGTTGCTCTGTGTGTCGAAGCTAAACCTGGTACTTTTAAGAAGGTATCAACTATAACCGGTAATAAATAATCTTATCTTTCTCTTCGCCCTTTATTTCATCATTCCATTTTGTGACGGCTTTGCCGGCACACATTCCATTTCTTCATAAAAGGCTCTCAATAAATCAGAATATTAGGCATCGGTGAATGTAGCTATTTGTTCTGGACTTAATCCGCTTTCTAACAAATACCTACAGTTAGGACATCAATTAAACTTTTCATCTGATATTCTTTCTAGCACTTCGCCCTACTTGCCCCGCCTTGCGGTGGTTTTCATTCGCTCGATTCGCTTTCACTTTCGCTGTTTACCTCGCCTCTGGCGGGCAGTCTTTCATTCGGCTTTTTGTTTTACACAGCTCGAACAAGAACTTAAAACAAAAATTACCTCATTCAATCCTGCTTCCCGTTCTTAAGTTCACTCGCTCACTTGTCCCGGCTCTGTCGGGATTCAATACAGCTCTCATACCTGTCCGCCTCCGGCGGAAAGCTTAATATTAAGCATCAAAGAGAGTGTAGTCCGCAAAGCGAGATCTCGCCTAAAGGCGGACTATGTCGAAGACTCCATACCTACCAAAATCTCCCTTTTCCCAAAAGGGAGTGTCATCGAAGATGACGAGGGATTTGGACGCTTGGACGCAAATAACACATATTTCTAATTGCAACTGAAAAGTATCTTAAAATCCGTCCTTGCGTCCTAATTTTTCAATCTTTTTCTGTGGAATCCCGTTTGCCGGTCAATCTTTTACTAATATAACAGATAATTAAATCTATAGATTGAAATTTAGAGTGTTTACATAACTTCCAATAAAAAGAACAGATTAATGAACAACTTCTTGATTGCTAATAAATGCATGGGCAAAATCGTTAGCAAACTGTTCAAATGAACGTGCCGGATGTCCTGTAAGGATTTTAATGTTTTGAGTAATACTATTGGCAAAATCCTCGCTGAATCCTTTAGATAGTTCAACATATCCTTCAGCAATCCATTCCGGAACTCCCAAACTTACCATCGCTTGAAAAGAAGCTTCGCCGGGAACATTTATAAAATTAACATTTCTCTCCAATACTCTTGAGAAAATTTTTGCAATATCTGTAAAGGAAATAGCTTCGGGCCCTGTTAGTATATAACTTTTACCTTCATGTCCCTCTCCCGTAATCACAGCAAATGCGGCTTCAGCTATATCCCGGACATCGATCATTCCAAGCTTGCCGTCCTTCATATCCCAATATATATTTCCTTGAGCAGAGATTGTCTGTGCTGCCATCATGGTATTCTGCATATAAAATGTTGGTTTAAGCATTGTCCAGGGCAAACCCGAAGACTTAATTATTTCTTCCACCTGCAATCCCTGTTTAATTATACGGCTATTTTCAGGGCCCCACATGGAATGCCTTATTATATGAGGGGTACCGGCTTTAGAGGCAGCTTTAATAACATTTTCTGCTTGCTTAAGCTGGGTTGGTCCATTCCATGTTAAAAGATAGATTTTATCAACATCTCCGACTGCCGGAACGATAGTCTCAGGCTGATCAAGATCTCCTATTATAATTTCAGCTCCTAAGTCGTTTAAAGATTCAGCTTTCTTTCCATCCCTTACAAATACACGAACATCAATATCTGCGCGCAATAGGCGGGGAACCAGTAATGAACCGGTATTTCCCGTTGCCCCTGTAACAAGCACTTTCAATCGATTAGGCATAATGAAACCTCCTTAATTGTTTATTAGTTTTTAAAAATTCAGTTTTAAATGAATAGAGTTATACATTACCTGAAGCATATTCTTCCAGAAAATATATTTCAGGTTGTTCGATAACGCCCGCATTACCCATAGCTTCCTTTAATTCCGGGCTGCCGGCAAATTTTTTTGCATTTCCCAGATTGTCCCATTCGAAAAGTGCCAGCAAATTATTCGGATCATTATCAGGATGAAAAATTTGATATTTTTTTTCACCACCGGCTCTCCTGGTTTCAATAATTCCGTCGAAAACTTTCTTCCAGGCAGGATAATCTTTTACTTTGTGCTTGACAAATAGTTGTACCATTTTGACCTCCATTTTTTTGTTTCAATAATATCTCATAACATCTTTGTTTCGAAACAAAAATAATTTCTGGAGGATCTTATTTCATTGACTTTGGTTAAGAATTTTGAGGGTGGATAACAATTCGTTTTCTAAGGCGGCTCAATGATTCCGGTTCAATTCCTAGATAGGAGGCTATAAAATGTAACGATACTCTCTGCAGAAGCTGGGGCTGTTCTTTCACTAATAAAAAATATTTTTCCTCGGGGGTAGCAGATTTTGATATCGATAATCTTTTTAAAGTATAATAATGGTTACGCTGTACCTTCTCATCATGAAATTTTTTGAATTTTGGAAGTTCGTCATTTGCACGATACAAATTTTTTCGTGAAAGAAGGAGTAATTCACTTTGTTCAAGAGCTTGAACGAAATAGATGGTCGGTTTTTGAAAAACAAGACTTTCTAAATCCCCTATCCAATGATCTTCCAACGCAAAATTTAAAATTATTTCTTTCGAATGGGAATCAATAAAATACCGCCTTAAACAACCTTTATTTACATAAGCGATAGAAGTTGAGATATCTCCGGCCATAAGAAAATGTTCTTTTCTTTTTAAGATTTTTCTAGTAAGGAAACTCATATATATATCAATTTCGCCGTCTGAAAGTCCGGCCTCTTCTTTTAATTCTTGAGTTAATTTAGGAGAGATTATTTTGTTTAAAGTCATAATAAAAGCTGTTGACAAACGATAAATTTTTTAATCTAAACAAATCTAATTTTACTCGCAATAAAATTTATCACAACAATTAAGTGCATCTGAGTGCTGATGAATTAAGGAATGCCGTTGAAAGATTAGATAATCCTTATCGTTAAATTTTTCTTTCTTAGTTTATTGAATGAGAAGAGCAGAAGTCTAAAAATTCCTGCAGCCACAATCGCATCTTATCCATTTATAACGTAACTGTATTTAAAAGCTGGTTCAATTAACTCCATACCTACTAGAATATCCTAGTAAGTCTCCCTTTAGTGTCATCGACGATGACGAGGTATTTGGACGCATAGACGCAACTTATGCCACTTTTTAATGCAACCGGAAAATGTCTCTAATTCAGTCCTTCCGTCCATTTGTATATAAAATAATTATTTTTATCTTTGTACAGACTCTGATTAAAAGGTTCTCCCCTGCCTTTTAATCTTAAGGAGTCTAAACCCTCAGTCGCCAGATTGAGTGTTTTTCATTTTATAATTCCCTATAATGTAATCTTCGGAAAAGGACTCTCATTTAATTAGGGCTTCGCATACTGCTCAGCACTCATCACTTCGATTGCAACAAAGCGCTCCTTCTCATCGACCCATGCATCGTGTCCTGGCGGAATAGTGAACGATTCACCCGCATTTATAGTTTTCTTGGACCCATCCTTCAATTGTACAACCAGTTTTCCCGAAATAGCGAAACCCACATGAGAAAGCTGGCAAGAGTCAGTCTTTACTACCGGCTTGATGCATTTTGACCATTGCCATCCTGGCTCGAAAGTGAAACGTCCAAAAGTGTAACCCTCAAACCGAACAATCTCGACAAGAGTCTTATCTGGTGTTCGGACTTCATCGGGCTTGCTATGGGACTTCACTTCGAATTTTGTTACGGTTACCGGCGTTGACATGTTTTCTCCTTTCTATGAGATAATTTCTTGCACTTAATGATAGAATTCCGAAACTCAAACATTGGTTCTGCTTAAGAATTTTATCTTAAGTAAATGAATTATTTGTTTTTCTTTTTAGGTGATTCCATACCCATCGGAGGCATCATACCAAGCTGTTTCATTATCGCTAAATTATCTTGTACTGCCCAGTGTTCAACAGCCTTACCATCTTTAAAAACAACTATATCCACTCCATCACTTTTTACTGATTGATTTGTTGCCGGCATTCCCATCATTGGGCCTGAATTTGTGCCCGTGAAAGTGTAATAACATAAAATCGTATCCCCTGAAGCAGCCATTGCATTTATTTTTAATTTACTATCCGGGAAGGCTTCATGGTTTGCTCTTAAATAATCTTTCACAGCTTCAAGTCCTTGTTTTTTTGTCATTGCCGTATCAATTGCATGATCTACTGCATCTTCAGCGATATACTTATCCAGTTCATCTGCATTGCCGTTTTCAAAAGCCTTGTAAATTTTCATCATTGTCGACTTATTTTGGGCAGAATTATCTGTATTCATGTTCTGCTGCTGGCATGAGATCAAAAAAAAGGAAATGAGAAAAAAGGAAAGCGAAAGAAACAAATGTCTTTTCATGCTACTACTCCTTTTTATTTTGTATAAATAAATCTTTAAAGGAAGGAACTTATTTTAGAATTGTAGTTAATAAACTATGTTCGAGAAGTTAAATTAAAAATAATCCTATGTCAATATAATCTATATAATTAATCTATCCTTAAAGCCTTAAATCACAATCAAACTCCCAAATCGAAATCCCCTTCACTCAAATTATACCTCTTCTTAAAATATTCTTTCCTAAACTTCACCCCAATATCAGCAAGGATTTTATCACATTCTGCACTTTCCTCAACTACAGCTTCTTTTTTATTTAGTTTTACTCTTGGTGTATCAATCTTCCCATAATTCAGAAAACAATAATATTGAATTAAAGTATTCAAAGCTTTCTCAACAAGCTTTTTATCAGTTACTCCCACATAAGAAAGCATTTCTTTATGAATTTCAGAAGCTTTATAAGAACCCACCTTTTCAATCTCAGTTGTTAGGGTCACTGTTAAAACGGCTTTAGATATTTCCTTGTTATGAAAGTTTACTAAAATCTCATAAAGCTGCCCTATATCGTATTGTGGGGATTCTTTTAGTTCTATTCCCAACGTATCTTCAAATATTGTGACATTATCCTCAACCATCTGTTCAAGCTGCTCTAAGAATTCATCCTTTTTGCTCTTGTGTAAAGCTGTTTGGGTATTTTCCTATAAGGTAAGGCATACCATACTTTTCCATCATTAGCTGCCAGAACTCAACTCCTCTTCTCTTAAATGTTACCAGCCAGTAAACCCGGCTTAATACTTTTTCACCATAAGGGTTAATGTAAGTCGGTTGGTATTGGGTCAGAATAAATTTGTACTCCGGAAGTTTTTCACTCTCTTCAAAAATATAGCTGCCATTTACATACTTTCTTAATCTTAATTCATTTTCTTTAGTGAAGATAAACCATTCCTGAGGCTTTCCAATTATATCAACCGGGATAATCTCATTCCTTTCCATTCTCCAGTTTATTTCCCTACAGAAAATCCAAAGAAAATAGAATCTAGTATATTGCTTATGATTTCACCTAAAGATAATTGCCTGAAAATTTCTATTACTTTTTCTTTTACTTTCGGATCACCTTCATGCTCTATTTGCCAGCTCATTTGTGCTACCTGCATTTTCCTCTGCTGAATGGTAGCCATTAAATGAGGATCAGTAAGAAGATCCCGGTAAATAGAGTAATCATAATTATTCTCAATTAATAATTTGTCCTGGTCCGGGAGAATTGAATAAATCTTTTCGTAATCCCCAACTTTAATTCTTGTAGCAAACTCTTTAAGCAGATTTAATTTACTTTTCATTCTCTTTCCTCTATGATTATCGATAATTCCTTAATTTATAGTGATATTTAGTAATGAAATCATT
>DATKLQ010000540.1:0-3025 GCA_035542335.1 Ignavibacteriaceae bacterium
GCTTCCAGAGGGTTTTAAACCCGCATCAACTAATACTTTTATATCGCAATATCCGGCTGTTAATGCTGCCACCCGTCAGGTTTTATTCAAAGTTGTTGCACCGTGGGCTCAGCTTGTTCAGGTCGATATAGCAAATAAAAAATACAGCATGACGAAAGATGATAAAGGAGTTTGGACATGTACGTCAGATCCTCAAGTTGTAGGGTTCCACTACTATGCAATACGAATAGACAGTACTCCTGTTATGGATAGGGGCAGTAAAGCCTACTTCGGAAGTAACTGGGAATCTTCAGGCATTGAAATTCCAGAGGGTCCCGAGGGAGATTACTATAGGTTCAACAAAAATATTCCTCATGGACAAATACGTTCTATTTATTATTGGTCTGAGGTTAACGGAATGGAACGTCATGTCAACGTTTATGTCCCTGCCGAATATGAAAAGAATACCAAAAAGAAATATCCGGTTCTCTACCTTATCCATGGCTGGGGTGAAAATGAAAACGGATGGTCGGTTCAGGGGCACATGGCAAATATTATGGATGGATTGATTGCCTCCGGGAAAGCCGTCCCCATGATAATTGTAATGCCCAGCGGTGATATTCAAACCAATTCCGATGTCCGTAAAGCTTCCGGTGATATTACTAAAATTTTTATCAATGATCTTATACCATTCATCGACAAAACCTTCCGCACCTATACCGACAAAAAGCATAGGGCTATGGCGGGCTTATCCAGGGGCGGCTTTCAAACATGCATAACTGTTTTGAACAATATGGATAAATTTGCTTGGATGGGTACATTCAGCGGATTTTTTGTACGCGGCGGTGCCGACAGTGTACAGGACGCTTTCAATGGTGCATTCAAGAATGCTGAAGCTTTCAACAAGCAGATAAAACTGTTTTTTGTCAGTACAGGAACAGAAGAACGGAACCCAAAGGAATTGGTGGAAGCCCTTAAGTCTCACGGCATTAAGAACATCATATTCCACGAATCCCAGGGTACAGCCCATGAATGGCTTACTTGGCGCCGGGCACTCAACGATTTTGCACCGAGATTGTTTAAATAAAAATTTTATTGAAGAAAGTCCCGACATTTTAAGTCGTAAATTCTCAACTTGTATCATTGGATGTTTATAGGGATGAATGAAAATCCGACTAAGTTTTGATAAGAATATTTATAAGATTTAATATTGAATATGCTATTTTGTGCACCTTTGCGGTTTCTTGCAGCTCTGCGGCAGTTATCAGTACTGAATTTTTTTTGTAGTTTATTAAACTTTATAAGTCTTCCCTGCTGTCTAATAACTATAAATCAGCATTCTATTAGAAGGGATAACAAGCTGAAACACCTTTTCTAATTATAAAATAAATCTCCAAAGCAGAACTGAATGAATAAATATTATACAATTATAATTCTTCTTATAATAAGCAGCGTAAAAATATTTTCGCAAAATTATTTTATAACAGGTCGGGTTTTTGATTCTGAAACAAAAAAACCGGCTTCTTTAGCCAACGTAATTATTCTTACCCGCCTAGTTGACACACCATTGGATGATCCTCAAAATACATTTGTTAAGGGTGAGGCATCAGATAAAGACGGAAGATTTACAATAAAGAGTTTATCCCGGGGAAAATATGTTTTAAAGATAAGCTATATGGGCTACAAAACATATAATAAACCTTTTGAGATTAATAATAGTTCTATTGATGAGGGGGAAATTTTTTTGATACGGGATAGTTTGGAAACAGAAGAAGTTAAAGTGATAGAGAAAATCCCTCCGGTTTTAGTAAAAAAAGATACGATTGAATTTAATTCCAATGCTTTTAAGACAAACAAAGATGCGGATGCTGAACAGTTGATTTCAAAAATGCCGGGTATAACGGTTCAGGATGGCAAAGTGCAGGCACAGGGTGAAGATGTTCAAAAAGTCCTTGTGGACGGGAAACAATTCTTTGGAGATGATCCCAGGGCAGTATTGAGAAATATTCCTGCAGAAATAATTGATCGGATTCAAGTGTTTGATCAACAAAGCGAACAGGCACAGTTTACAGGATTTGATGACGGTAATACAAGTAAAACCGTAAACCTTGTTACTAGGATGGGTTTCAGAGAAGGAATTTTCGGCAGGCTTTCAGGTGGCTATGGCGATGAAGAAAGATATAAGGCAGGCGGAAATGTTAATTTCTTTAATAATGACCAAAGAATTACGCTGCTTAGTCAATTCAACAATGTTAATGAACAAAATTTCTCAATGGAAGATATTCTTGGCGTAATGGGCGGAACAGGAGGAATGATGGGGATGCGGGGAAGGTCTATGGGAGGAGCACAATTATTTGGAGCTATGTCGGGCCCGATGCGTCCTATGGGAAATTTCAGAGGCGGCCCGATGTCCGATTTTTTTGTGAATACATTAAACGGATTGTCGTCAACTAAAGCTTTCGGTGTTAACTATTCTAATACCTTTGGAAAAAAAACTACTACTGTTTCGCAGCCGCCGAATCCAGGTTTTCGATTTCCTATGCGTGACTTAGACGAACCTGAAACAAAGAATGAAAGCATGCTTGAGATGAACGGCAGCTACTTCTTTAATAATACTAACAGCGATGCAAATACTTTTACAAGCCGGGAATATTTCCTTACTCAAAATGCAGGTCAGAATTATAATGAAGAAAATATTTCTGCATCGAAAAATACAAACCACCGCTTTAATTTAAGATTAGATTATACAATAGATTCTACCAATTCAATATTATTTACGCCGAGGTTTTCTTATCAAAAGAATGATGGAAACAGCTTTGTGAATGGAGAAACAAATGAAGGAATAAATGCTTTGAACTCTACGACATATTTGTATAATACTGATCTTTCAGCTTTAAACTCCTCGGCAGAATTATTATATCGTCACAGGTTTGCCGAAAAAGGAAGGACAATATCTGTCAGCATTAATCCATCTTATTATAAAAATGACGGTGAGACAAATCTTTTTTCCGAAAGCATTTATTATGATCGGTCAACTTTCCCTCAA
>DATKLQ010000541.1:0-13572 GCA_035542335.1 Ignavibacteriaceae bacterium
ATATATTGAGAATACTGAAGGTTGATCATATCCTGGGATAAATTCCAGTTATTAGAATATTCCACATAAGTAAAGAATGTTAAATTTCTTTTTTTCCTATCCAGATTTGTAGCTTTAAGAAGCCAGCACTCATAATTTTTATTTAAAGGAACGAAATAAAGAGTTTCGGTTTTTATAGAAGAATATTCGGATGAGATTTTAGTATAAGCAGTTCCGTGGCGGCATTCGGATTTATATTTTTTTAATGATTTCCCGACCGGCTGCCATGAAGCAGACCAGTAATCTTTACTATCTTTATCGTGGATATAAATATATCTTCCGGGCTGATCCATTGGAATGACATTAAAGCGGAGCCGGGTAAATCTTCCTTGAGCAGCCGATTTATAGAAGCTGTAGCCGCCGGCATTGTTTGTAATAATTGCGCCGTATTCAGTCGAGCCGAGATAATTGCTCCAGGATTTCGGAGTGTCGGGACGTTCGATGACGTACTCTTTGTTTTTATCGTCGAAAAAGCCAAAGCGCATGAGTTCCTCCGTAGGACTAGTATTGATGGAAAATGGAAAATGGTAAATGGAAAATGTTTTAAACTATTTCTTTAAAACTAAGTTTTTTTCAGTACTTATTTTAATTGCAGAAAATATTTTCTTTAATTCAAAACTTTCGTTTAATAGTCTTTGTAACTCATTATTATTTCTAGAATCCGGTATAATTGCATTTAATACACGATACCAGTAATTACTTTCGCGGACTTCTTTCAAGACAATTCCTATTTTATGATTAAAATCCTTTGGAGATTCAGCTCCTTGTGCTTCTTCATAATTAGAACCAGAGGAAGTAGATGCTTTCCCTAATTGGAAAATCGGTATGTTATAAACTTTTTCCTTGGGTAAAGTCATTAAAAATTTTAAAGTATCTACTCCAAATAAGAAAACTCTTTCAAGTAATTCTTCTGTTTTTGGATTCATTTTTCTTCCCCTTAAATATTATTTAGTAAAAACTACTAATTACTGCTACCCATTTTCCATTTTCCCTTTTCCATTTAACATCGGTGCTAGAACACTTCCGAATTCTCCTTGATATACTTAATCAGCTCATCAGCCTGCGTAAAGGCAACTGCCGTATATGTATCCGCAGCGCCATAGTACACAGCGATCCTCCCGGTTGCAGCATCAAATAAATTTGCACAGGGGAAGGCAACATTCGGAACGAAACCGGTAGTTTCATATTCTTTTTCAGGAGTCAGGAGATAATCCCTTGTTCTATAAAGGACTTTCCAAGGATTATTAATATCAAGAATTGCAGCTCCGAAGCTGTAGACAAACCCGTTGCATGTTGTTGATACGCCGTGATAAAATAACAGCCAGCCTTCGGCAGTTTCAATAGGTACAGGGCCTGCACCGATTTTGACACCCTGCCACCATCCTCGGCCTCCTTTACCCATAACATACCGGTGGTTTCCCCAATAAATAAGGTCAGGACTTTCACTTAAAAAAATATCGCCGAACGGAGTATGCCCGCTGTCGCTGGGCCGGCTCAGCAGGTAATATTTCCCATTAATTTTCCTGGGGAACAAAACCCCGTTGCGGTTAAACGGCATTAAAGGATTAAGCATCCTGGTAAAGGTTTTAAAATCTTTAGTCCTGCCCAATCCGATGGAAGCTCCGTGCATATCGTCGCACCAGACTATAAAATAAGTATCATCTATTTTAACAACTCTGGGATCATATGCATAGATAGTAGGATTCGGCTGACCGTTTTCATCAACCCAATAGATAGGATCGGGACCTATCTCCCAATGCAAGGCATCTTTGCTTCTTCCGGAAAAAAGAGCAGCTCGTCCGTTCTTTTGATCCGCCCTGAATACTCCTGCGAATTCATCCGCCCCGGCTTTACCGCCAGGCCGAGACGGGTTTTTAAAAGCTGCCACGGCGCTATTAAAAATTCTTGCGGCTTTCGGAATAGGATTCCATCCGATTACCGGGTTCTTGCTGTACCTCCAGAGTACGTCAATACATCCGGATGGTTTATTCTCCCAGGGAATGTTGGGTAAAGCCTGTCCGATAATTGTTTGGTTCATTCTAAAATTCCTTAAACAATGGTTCTTATAACTTTTAACGATTCAATAGGTATAAGGGTATAGGTTTATAAAGGTATAGTTAAAATAAAGATATAGAGGAATTCCCTATGCTAGCTATATTCCTCTCTCTTTATACCTTTATACCCCTATACCTTTATACCTTTATCCTTATAGCGTATACCTTTTCTCTATTCTCATGCCTGGGCAACAACCTCTCCGGCTTCTTTTCTTCTCTCCTCCAAATCTGCTTTAACTTTTTTCATGATCGGTTCATCAAGCTTATAGAAGAACACGAGAAGAATTAAAGCAATAATTCCGGCTCCGAGAGGAATTACGCTCATCATCGCTTTAAGACCATTTAAAACCGTAACATTCTGAGCAACATTTGCAATGAAGCCAGTCGATGCAAGAATTAATCCTGCAACCATGCTCCCGATTGCCCATCCCATTTTATTTGACATTATAGAAGCTGAAAAAACAAGTCCGGTTGCTCTTCTGCCGGTTTTCCATTCCGAGTGATCGGCAGTATCTGCATACATGACCCATAATAATGTTGATACAGGCCCGCCAACAAGGGAACCTAATGCCTGGAATGAAAAGATCCACCATAAGTCTTCCGGCTTAAAAAAAATAAAACACCCGGTAAAGATCATTGAGCCGACAAATAAGATTATAGTTGATTTTTTTGTTCCGAATATTTTTGAAAACCATGGAACCAGGAGTACACCGACAAGGGAGAATGCCTGGCCAATTGTGTTAAATGCCGATGCAAATACTTCAAATCCGTACTTGTAGGTTTTTCCGAAAAAGCTGAACTCCTGTTCGCCGACATAATATTTAAAATAATGAGCAGTAACTCCGAGCCTGATGCTCCAAAATAGAATAAAAAGAATGGTCACGATAAAAAGAATAATCCAGGGCTGATTTTTGGACAGGTCTTTTAGATCATTCTTTATTGAAGTCTTTTCTTTTATAATCGGCTGTATTCTTTCATGAGTTGATAAAAAAGTGATTATAAAGAAAATTACCGCAGCTATGCCGTAAATAATCATTGTAGTCTGCCAGCCTTTTCCTTGATTACCGTTGCCGAAATATTTTGCGAAAGGAAGAGCGGTTGCCGAAACTATAAATCCGGCTAAATAAGCTCCAACGAACTTGAATGAAGCAGCGCTTGTTCTTTCGACAGGATCATTATGTATTATGCCGAGAAGTGCAGTATATGGAATATTGACGGTTGAATAGAGGAACATAAAAAGGATGAAAGTTATATATGCATAAACAAGCTTGCCCGTGTCTCCGAAACCTGGAGTTGTAAAAGCAAGCACTGCAGCTACTGCCAGCGGAACAGCGCCCCATAAAATATAAGGCCGGAATTTCCCCCATCGGCTGATTGTACGATCGGCAGTCATGCCGATTACTACATCAAAAAAGGCATCTAGTATTCTAGATACAAAAAACATAATCCCGGCAGCCGCAGCCGTTAAGCCGAATACATCGGTATAGAAGAAAAGCAGGTACACCATTATTGTCTGCCAGAACAATACGGATGCAAGATCTCCGCAGCCGTAGCCCAGCTTTTCTCGAAATGTAAGTTTCTGAGGTTCAGTATTCATATTAGACTCTCAATTAAGTTAGGAATTTGAATATCCTCAAGTGATGGAATAAGCAGGGGATAAAAAATTTTATTATCCCCTTATTTATTTTTATTCAATTTCTTAAAGAAAGATAATTTATTACCTACGAAATTAATCAAAACCGGGGAATTACGGAGCATTTAAAAAAATTTTTTATCATATAAAAAAAGGCAGCCGGCGGTAAACCAGCTGCCCCGATTTAGCTAATATTCACACAAAATAGTTATTTCAAAAGCATCATTTTCTTTGTAACTCTGAAATCACCGGCTTCAATGCTGTAGAAGTATACTCCCGATGCAAATCTGCCTGCATTAAAAGTATATATATAAGATCCGGTATTCATCTGGTTATTGATCAAAGTAGCCACTTTCCTGCCCAGTATATCGTACACAATCAATTTGACAATAGAAGGTTTGGCGATACTGAAATTGATTTTGGTTGACGGGTTAAAGGGATTGGGATAGTTCTGGGACAAAGCATAGCTTATAGGCTGTATTCCGCGATCTATAATTCCGCTAACAACCGAATCTTTAATCAGCTGGACAAAGTCAAGGTTAAACCCGGCACCGGAAAATGTAAGTGAATGAGTTCCGGCGCTAAGCGAGAACCTGTTGCTTGATTTCGATTGTCTTGATGAATCGATATTGGCAGTAAGTGTAAGAGAAGTTAAGGGTGTAGAACCGTCGGATACTTGAACGGTCTGATCGCTTCCCGTGTTTTGGTAGAAAAGATTCACGAAGTAATTTGTAGCGTTAGGTGCGGTTAAATCGAGGCTGACGGTACCGGCTGTACCCATATTCACATACCTTAAGCCGCTTGGGGTCCAAACAGCACCTTCCACGGTCAAAATTCCGCCGGAGTAAGTTGCTTCGGGTATTCTGACACTTTTTACTAAATTGCCGGAAGCATCATAAATATTTGCGCCGCTGAAATTCTGATAACCCCAGGATTTTTTGATTTCCAGGGTATTCGCCCCGGCAGGCAAATCCAATGCATCAGCTCCGGAAATTAGGCTGTCCTTAATAATAATAACCGAATCCCAGCCGGTAATTGCTAAAGGAGGTGAAGTAAAATGATATTCTCCAAAACCTGAATTATTCTGGAGGTTTGTACCGTTAACGTATATATTTTCACCTCTCGGATTTTGATTAGTTAAATTAGTATATACAACCAATTTGCAGTTCGGTACTGCAGATGCAAGATTGAAATTCCATAAAATATCTCCGGCTGTTTCAAATCTATAGTATACAAATCCCTGCACGTTTTGTGCAGAAGCATCGCCTCCGAGAGTTCCGCCTTCGGCTTCGCCTTCATCGGCAATTACCTGAACATGCTGCTGTCCACCTAGGTTCTTAATACCGTTTATATACTGATCCTTGTTGCTTTCAAACTGCGAATGCTGATCGGGGAACCAGTTAAGATCGCCGAGGGGCAGCCCATCGGTACCGGCAGTCATTAAACCGGCATCGGTATAAGAGAAATCCTGAATAATAGGCCACTGAGGAGAAGTCCAAATAGTGTCGCTTCCCTGGATGTATAAATCCTGCATCCACTGAGGGGCAGGAGTGATACCGGCACGGATGTCTTTAATAAAATTAACCATATTATCGTAATTGGTAGTATCATATTTTCCAAAGTTTGGAAAGGTGGATAACCATAATGTATCCTGGATCTTCATTTGACCTTCAGGATTTGTAGAAGCATCATAGAATGTAAAGAATGAATCGGTGGTTGCATTGGTATAAGGCTGAATTCTTACAGTGTCATCCCATGCCGATTTAAAAGTCTGAGCCAGATAAGCTGCGGAGTTCGCAAAAACAATTCTTCTGCCGGCGTCGGTACCGTAGGTTGCAGGTAAAGTAGAAAAGTTGAAGAAACCGGTAACATAATTATACCTTGAGGGATTACCGACCGGATTATAATCAACATATCCTTCACCGTCAAAAAAGGGATTTACAATCAGGTTATTGGCAAAATATGCTTCCCTGAGCCACGGCGCAGAAGTAATACTCCTGCCGAGGTTGATAATAGTATTATGATTGAAGCGAACATAATTTGCTGCACCGCCTTCTATCTGCAGAACTGTAAATCCTACGTTATCAAATGTGCAGTTTTCTATAATAACAGAATCCTGATCTGCCCAGATACTTACACCCCGGCCGGTCCATTGCTGGGTAATCGGTCTTTCAACTAGGTTATACCATTTGCAGTTCGTAAAAATAATTTCATCATTTTTTGCACCCTGCCAGGCAGTTATTGCAAAATTTGAACGTTCAAAAATAACGCTGTCAAACACACAGCGTGCATTATTGGATTCGAACTCCATCGGCTGATAATAACTTGCCTGCACTCCTCTGTCGTCTGCACCGATGATATAGACATTTTTCATATATACATCACCGTAGCCAAGAAGAATATGCGAATCGGCTGATTGATCGTCTCTCAGCACAATCTGTATAAGGGCAGGAAATCCAAATTCATCGGCAGGATCGGGAGTTTCCCCAACCAATCTGAGAGCCCAACCATTATTCTGAATATGTTCGGTATTCCAGTAAACCCCGCCTTTTAATAGACGATATACGACATCGGGATCTCTTCTGGAGCCATCAGTATTTGTATCACCCATAACAGTATTATACAATGCATTTTTCATCACTATACCCGATCCCGGAGATGTTTCCCACTGAATTGTATAATTATGTCCGTCTATTTGAGCTTTGGAAACGGGGGAATAGAGAAACAAAACCAGTGCAGAGAGCATTGCAATTGTAAAGAAGTACTTAGACTTCATACTAATCCTCCTATCTTTTATTGTTAGTTCATTTAGATTATTTATTATAAATTGTTTTTCTATAAATTATACCTCACACCAACATCCATTGTAAAACCATAGTATTCGAAATATTGCGGATTAACTAATCCTGAACCGGTAAAAGATCTATCCGGCCTTGCATTAAGATTATTTAAATGAATGTATATGAGCAGATTGGTATTAATCTTCTGTTGTAATGATAAATCCCACCTGGCATATGCACCCGTATAGGTACTAACCAGGGTTGAGGGATAAACACCGGAGTAACCGATGCCTGTAGATTTATTTTCCTGATATAAATATGAGAGCCTTGCCGAAAAACCATAGATATCATATCCCAGAGTAATGTTCAAAATATTTGCAGGCTGATCCGGAATACGTGTTTTAATCTGCCTGGGAACAGCAGAATAATAGGTTGTCAGCCTGGGGGGCCTGCCTACAACGCTATCAACTTTTGTACTGTCGTATTGTAAAAACATTTCGGAATAGATATGGGTATAATTTACATTAAGGACTAATCCCTGCAGGACAGAAGGCAAATACCAAAAATGAGTCTGCCAGTCAAGCTCAATTCCGAAATATTTAGCCGGATTAGGATTGTTTAAATAGGTATAAATTGTAGGGGCAGTACCGGATAACCATGAATCAGGAATATTCAGGCCGGAAGGGAGTGTAACCCCCCGCTGAATAACGTAATTTGCAGAAAAAATTAGATCTTTAATTTTTTTATAGAAGCCGTTCACGGAAAAATATCCAACATGGTTTTGGTAAACAGAAGCTTCAACATCGTAATTTTCCGAACGTGAAGTTTTTAATTGAGAGTTAGAGGCATTAATTGTATTCTGATCACCCGATATGTTTGAAATCGGGGCGTACTGAAGATAATCGGGATGCGATAAATTTTCAGTCCTTGCTAGTTTAATCTGCAGCCAATCGGTAGGTTTGGCAATTATGTTAACCATCGGCAGCCAGAAAGAGTTGGTTCTGGTTGAGGTAATTGGGGTATAATCTGCAGGAGGAGCTTCATTAGCCCCATTAATTTGAATCTGCCGGTATCTCTGCCCATTATATATCGTATGTTCTCCCTCCCAACGTATACCGGGGATAACTATAAAATATTTTGTAATATTGAATTCACCCATTATGTATCCTGCCTGATAATCTTCGATGCCGCTGTAATCAAATCCTAAAGAGGGGATTGAATAATTACGCCAATACTGAGTGCTTGTCTTCAAAGAGTCGGTTATTTTATTCATCATATCTTTGTTCTGAATGAATCCCATCGGATAATCTCCGTCTAGAAAATTAGATCGGCTGTAATTAGTTAAGAAAGGCGTAATGGGCAAACCGCCCCAGAACTTAGTAAGCGAATCAATGTTCCATTCTGGAAAAAATTTATTGATTGCGACTATTGCACCGCTCGGGTTTGGATTATTTCCATACTGAAGATTCTTAGCAGCAAACTGATTTTGATTATTTGAACGGGAAACACGCCGGAATTTTCCGCCGCCTTTAAATAGTCCGCTGATCTGTTCGTTTAATGTAAAAGGAATCTGTACATTGAATTGCCCCCCTGATGTATTCTCTACAATTCTATCACTGTTTACAATTACCTGAGCAAGCCAGGTATGATTAGTATCATTATTGGCTAAAACCGGAATATCCTCCAGAGGAGTATTAGGAGTAATAGCGCTGGTCGGGAAAGAATTTGCTTCCTGTGAAAACTGCCATACCCTATCTTCGGGGGTATTGTTATAAGAACCCGTTTTTGAGATTGAAACGTCATATTTAATCCAGCTGAAATCCTGCTGCACCCCTATCATACTGGTATAAAGATTTGTGGTTCCGCCTGTTTCTTCAAGGAAATAATAATGACGGTTGGTATTATAGCCCGCTGCAGGAGTCCACATATCATTTATATTGTATGTGCCGGTCCACTTCAACTGGTTGAAAAAACCGTTAGCAGTCAATTTACCGTTGGGGATAAGATAATCAAGCAGTAAGCTGGCGCCGCTTCTTTTACGGTTTATCTGCTCTTCTCTTAAATTAAGTTCTTGATCGACCAAATCGGTAGCTCCGCTTGTGGTACCTGTGCTGGCGTAACTTGCTTGCAATTTATCCGCGCTGCGGTCAAAATTATCGGTATTTCCGTTGGCAATCATCCCTAAACGGTTGTCAAAAAAACGGTTGCTTAAGCTTAAATTGAAATTATAATTTCCGTAATATTTTTGGAGCGCATTATATCCCCCCTGTGCGGATGCATCTATTTTTAATCCCGGAGGTGCTTCTCTCAATCTAAGATCGATGGTACCGCCGAGAACGTCTGCATCCATATCCGGAGTGGTAACTTTCTTTAATGAAATACCATCGAGCATGTTTGAAGATACCAGGGAAAGATCGACACTCCTGTCGCCTGAACCGAGCATGTTGTTAGTACCCGTTACGCTCTGATTACTTGTGCCCACCGCAGGAATAATTACTCCGTTTACCGTAACCAGGCTGTACTTCGGATTTAAACCCCGTACTTCTACTTTATTAGCTTCACCCCCAGAACGCTCCAGGGAAACACCAGGCAGCCTGCCGATCGATTCGGCAGCATTAACGTCGGGAAGCTCTTTTATCCTGGATTTCGAAACAACATTTTCGATTGTATTAGAATTAAGCTGCTGGTTGATAGCATCAAGCTGCCCCTCTGCCTGTGCAGTTATTTCAACCGTTTCCCCTTCGAGGGTAACAGGTTCAAGATGAAAATCCTGTAAGACAGTCTGACCGGAAGTAACTTTTATATCTGCCGATGAAGAATTGTAGCCGATATATGAAACAACCACGGTATATGTACCCTCCGGAACGCCCCGTAAATTAAAATTGCCGTCAAAATCGGTAGCTGCTCCAAGGCTGGTTCCCTTTAGAATTACATTTGCTTTTGCAAGCGCTTCATTTGTATTTTTATCATAAACATGCCCGGTTATAGTTCCGGTTTGAGCAATTAAAAAAGACTGGAATATAAAAAGAGTTAATAGAAGGAAGGCATAATTAAATTTTATTTTCTTACAGTAAAAATTTATCATATTTCTCCTCCTGGAAAAACAATTTTTGTTAAATTTCTAACTGCCTGGGAAATTGTTAGGAAAGGATTTAGAAACATCAATAATGATTCAGCTTTAAATTTTTTTGCTTTAATCATCCGGGATTCAACATTCTAAAATAAGCACAATTATAATATGCTTTTATCTAAGAAACAAGATATTTAGTAAAGAAAAACTTCGGAAGTTCAAAATGTATTTAATTGTTTTTATGCCGTGCAGATTACCCCCGACTTTTTAAAAAAGTCATTTACAAGAACAATAAATAGAAACAATAATAATACCGTTTAAAAGGAATAAATAGATTATTACTACTGCAAAATTTCGGATAAAATCAAAACCGGGTTTTTATCATTATAATAAAAAATTATTGTAATAATAAAACCAGGGTTAAAAGAAATCTCCTTTTTTTTGAACCGGAACTTTATTTTTCCCTCTGATACTTATTAATTTTTGGTAAATATTTCTTGCTGATGAATTATTAGGATTAATTGCAAGACTTCTCTGAACTATGCTGATCGATTGCAAGTGAATCAAGAAAATTTTTCAATCTAAAATTTTCCAGCAGCCTATTTTTTCACCTTTCGGAATAAAAGGATAGGAACCTGCTGCACTAATTTTTTTATGTAAGATATAATTGAGTCAAGGGGAGTATAAGTAAAGCCGGCTTCAATCAAGCTGTCTAGTATTGCCGGCGGTATATTGTTTCTTCTTCCGGCCGGAAGCAATTTTTTTTCTTCCATTTTTTGAAAGAACGATTTGCTATGAGATTATAGCCCGGAATAGTCGGATGCAGATGATTAACGGTAAGATTGTACCCGACAATGCCGAATTAGCTTGAGCTCTTAAAAATTGAATCAATATCAATAAAATTGAAATTCAGTGCGCTGGAGATGATCTTTATATCAATGTTAATTCTTTCCGGATATTGCGCTGAGAGATTGACAAAAACAGGATAATCATCTCCATAATTAAAAATTCTTAATGCACCTTCCAGTAAGACTAAAAACAGAAAAGGGATTAATACAAGTATGATATAAAACCAATTAAGCGTACGCTTGTTTTCTTTTGGCTGATTATTCTTTCTTTTATTTTCCCTTTGCATAAAAGATCGGCTAATCTTTTTTTGAAATTTTGAGAGGTAAATAGGACAGTCTCCCGGGAAAGTTAGAAACTTTAAATCAGAACCTCATCCCCTTTGTGTTCTACACTGATTTTATTCCGGTTTACTCAGCATTTTAATGCAATTGATTAAAGATCTAGAAGTATGGTAGTTGCATTTCCATATAGTACTTTTAGGACCATATTTTTGATCTTCCGCCTTGTCTAATCCGCCCCAATACCATCCGCCGTATTCGTCATCCAGCAAATAAGTTTTAATATAATCCCACTGAATACAGAACTTATCATAATAATTCAGCTTATCGCCGGGAAACAGCTGCGACATCAATAAGAATGAATTCAAAGCTTCCGCTTGTGCCCACCACTCTTTTGTATCTTTTATAATCTCTGCCTTCTCTTTATTCTTATAATAGTATCCGCCGTCGAATATACCTCCATGCTCTGTATCCCAGCCGTTATTCAGTGCATGATCAATCATAGTTTTTGCCGTTCTAAGAGTAATAGAATCATTTTTAATTCCCAATGCTTCAGAAGCCTCAAGCATCAAGTAAGCGGTTTCGACATCATGCCCGAATGATACATGATCAAATTCGTATTGCCCAATTCCGGCAGGCGTCCATTTTTGATCAAAGAATAAAACTAAATAACCTTTCTTAGTTGTAATTATATCTCTAATAATATGCAGCATTGAACTAAGCCGTTCTTTTAAAAGTGAATCGGGCCAGACTGAGTAAAGCTCAGTAAAAGCTTCAAGAATATGAATGCAGCTGTTCTGATCTTTGGGAGGTGTTCCTTTATATCCGTTTTTAAAAGGTTCTCCTTCCCCGGTAACAAACTGGAAATACCCGCCATACTCAGGATCGTAGCAGTTCTTTTCCATCCAGCGGAAAGTTTGCTGCGCAAGCTTAAGCGCATCATCGTTGCCCGAAGCTTTATAATATTCAGCAAGGCCGTAAATAGCAAAAGAATTACCGTATGCCCTTTTAATTATCCGGCCGTCTTCTTCGAAAGGTTTTCCTTCACGGCTTACCAGGTCGTAAAAACCGCCTGACTGCTTGTCCCACATTTTATCCCTAAGGAATTTAAAACCATGCTCGGCTATTTTCAGCAGGTCATTTCTGTCCTTATAAAACATTGAAGCATTTGCCGTGGACCAGATATGTCGCGCCTGAGTAACAATCATTTTATTCTGGGGACCGTCGAGTTTCCACTCATAATTAATATCGCTGTAAAATCCTCCGTAAACCGAATCAATACACAGCGGATACCAAAGGCTGAATTCCTGATCAAGCACCTGGGTCAGTTGAGCCGATAATGAATCTTTATTTGTTTGAGCATTATTAATTTGAGCTTTGTCTAATATTTTGTTCGAACAATTAAGATAAAAGAGCAAAGTGATTATTGATAAAAAGAATATCGATTTTATCATGATTATAATTCCTTTTGAATAAATCAAAGATCAAAAGTTAAAATTCAAAACGAAGCTCCTCCTGCCTTTTTCCTTTTGCCTTTTACCCTTTTACTTTTACTTTTTCCTTTTTACTTTTGACTTTGTTCTACCGTTCTGTCCTCAGGCAACCCGACCTTCTCATATAAATTTTTCCTCCCCAATTTATCTTTATTTAAGATTTCGCGGGCAAACTTTGCAACCTTATCGGCTTTTTCGCGGGGCACTACAATAACTCCGTCGCCGTCTGCAACCACTACATCGCCCGGGCAAACCAAAACTCCTCCAATCACTACCGGCCTGTTAACCGATTCTATTTCATTTCTTCCGGGCCTGATTCCTCTCCCCTTCCTTCTTAAATAAAGCGGAACCTTTTCAACCTCAATTTCATCCGTATCTCTTGAAGAAGCGTCTGTAACCACACCAACGGCTCCTAAACTTTTCCAATTCAAAATATTGTACGAGCCGATTGAGCCGATATCTTTATCCTCGACATCATCAATAACAATTGCGCTGCCCGGCCTAATAATTTTTGTAAACGCTTCGGTAGAATATGCATTATAAAAATTTCCCTCCCACTCCTGGAATTTTTGATCGGGATTGGGCCTGTCCGGTTTTTGAGTGGGTACATAACGGACGGTTACTGCGATCCCCCTGAATTGATGTGTCATATCTTTCCTGTCAATCCAATCGGAATGTATGGACTGATCCACCAGCCCTGTGCCGGGCAGACCAACCATATCCATTCCATCGGAAACATCGGCAACGCGGAGGCCGTCGTATAGCTTCAGAATCCTGTCATCCTCTTCCTGTGAATATACTTTGGTGGGAATAAAATTAATTCCTTTTTCGATTTCATTTTTTTCCTGAGAATAGAAATAAGGGGAATAAAAAATTAGAAACGCAGAAATGATTATTAAATTCTTTTTCATATTTGATACCTCCAAAGGAATTATAATAAAGTTGATAAGAGCAGGCTCGTAAGGTATAATCCAAAAACTAAAATTATACCATCAAAGAAATTTCTTTAATGAACAATTTCAAATTTTAAAGAGAAATAAATATAAATCTTTTTTATTGAAATGATAAATGTTTATTGAAACAATAAAGAATGTGACTTTTCCCAGACTCAGGGTATTTCGGATTTCGAATTTCGTATTTCGGATTGCGGATTAATAGAACGCAGATTACGCAGATTATTATGACCTGCCGGCAGGCAGGTTTACGCAGATCTGAATTGGTTTATTTTTATAAAACCGATACTATTTAATCTCTACGGTTTATGGTTTTATTGCTTCATTTCTCCCTGCTCAATACTTCTTACGGTACACTATTTGGCAATGACAATGTCCATTGATCAATAACGATTTTGGATTTAGGATTACACTTGCTTAGCC
>DATKLQ010000542.1:0-2039 GCA_035542335.1 Ignavibacteriaceae bacterium
ATGACGGGGGCGGAATTAATCCGGATATTATCAGGGAAAAAGCGATAAGCAAAGGATTAATTTCGGAAGAAAAGGCAAAGGAATTTACCAAACAGGATTTCCTGAATCTTATTTTCCTTCCCGGCTTCTCAACCGCCAAAAAGGTTACGAATATTTCCGGAAGAGGAGTGGGCATGGATGTGGTTAAGACTAATGTCGCAAAGCTGCGTGGAATAATAAACATCGATTCCGAAGTTGGAACAGGAACAACGATCAATATACGTCTGCCTCTTACACTCGCTATAATTCCCGGGATGATTGTAGAAATTAATGAAGAAACAATAGTAATTCCGCTGAATTCGGTAATTGAAGTTGTACGCGTGCACAGCGACAATATTAAATCGATCAGCGGGAAAGAAGTTATAATGATGCGGGATACTATAATTCCGATCTTTGAAATAAGCAGAATGATCTACAGGAAGGAAAAGTATCAGAACAGGGTCTGGCAGCATGTAGTAGTAGTCGGAATAGCGGAGAAAAAATTCGGAATAAAAGTGGACAGATTAATCGGGCAGAAAGAAGTTGTCATAAAATCTCTCGGGAATTACCTCGGTACAATTGAAGGAATTGCCGGCTCTACGATTTTAGGTGACGGTACGGTTGTAATGATCCTGGATATCAATGAGATCCTAAACCAGATTGAAAGAGCCGAAGTTGGGCAGGAAGATTAGAGTTGTAGTAATCGACGATTCGGCTTTCATGCGGAAGTCGCTTTCTTTAATGCTTGAAAGCGATGAAGAAATAGAGGTAATTGCATCGGCAAGAGACGGTGAAGAAGGTTATAAGCTTGTAAAAAATTTAAAGCCCGATTTGGTTACTCTCGATATTGAAATGCCTAAAATGGACGGGCTTACGGCATTACAATTAATCATGAAGGACTGCCCCGCCCCGGTAATAATGGTAAGCTCGCTTACCACTGAAGGAGCGGAAGCAACATTAAAAGCATTTGAATACGGAGCAGTAGATTTTATTCCCAAAGAGCTTTCCTATACGAATGTAAATATTATTAAAATTAAAGAAGAGCTTATAAGGAAAGTTAAGGAGATTGTAAGGCAGAGTTCTTTAAATGATAGGATAAGAAGATTAATCGGCGGGAAAATCTCTCAGGTTGAAAAAAGCAAACCTGCCGGGGTAAAAGCTATTCCTGCTTCCAGTCATTTGCCCAAGATTGGATATAAAGCTATATGTTTGGGGATTTCTACAGGCGGGCCGATGTCCCTGCAGAAAGTGGTTCCTATCCTTGATAAAAAGATAAACTGCCCTATTTTTATTGTTCAGCATATGCCTCCGAAATTCACCAAATCTCTTGCGGATAGATTAAATGGAATGTCCGGGTTGGAAGTTCGCGAAGCTGAAAATAATGAGAGAGCTAAAAATGGAGTTATATATATTGCACCCGGCGGCTTTCATATGACCTTAAAGAGAAACGGGTTAGACACTCCGAACATCTCCATTACCGAAACGCCTGAAAACACTCTTCACCGCCCATCCGTGGATGTCACTATGAATTCTGTAGTAGATTTATTCGGCAAATATACATTAGGTATTATAATGACAGGTATGGGGAAAGACGGTCTTGAAGGGATAAGAAAATTAAAGGATATAGGCGGATACTGTTTAGCACAGAATGAAGATTCATGCATTGTTTACGGGATGCCGCGTTCCGTAGTTGAAGCAGGATTTGCCGACGTTGTTGTCCCGCTGGAAGATATCGCAGAGACAATTAATAAAGCGTTTTGAAAGTGAGCAAAAGTGAGACTCACCTGGCAGGTGAGTCTCACTTTGCAGTTATACCGAGGAGCCTGAAAGAGAATCTTTATATTAAATCCCTTATTTAAGTTTTTTATGCTGTATTCTCCGCCGGCGAATACCAGTCCATTATTCAATTGTTACAAGAAAAAAAAGGATTTTTAAGGTAAGCAAGAGCAAATAGTTCTCGATCAAATCGGAACAGTAGATAAATCGAAATTAGTAAAAAAAATTACTACTTTTGCAAAACC
>DATKLQ010000543.1:0-13279 GCA_035542335.1 Ignavibacteriaceae bacterium
GATCCGAAATATGCTGGAGAGGAAGATCGATATAGTTGCAGACTTTTTCATTTTCGGAGATGATTTCTATTACATCATCAGGGAAATGAGAGGGATAGGCATACATTATTCTTATCCATTCAATCCCGCGGATTTCACTTAACCTTTTTAATAAAGTTCCAAGGGACTGCCTGCCGTAGATATCTTTCCCGTAATCCGTAGTATCCTGAGCAATTATGATCAGCTCTTTAGTCCCGAGGCCTGCCAGAAATTCCGCTTCGCGGATGAGCTCTTCAAGCGGTTTTGATTTATGCTTTCCTCTCATCAACGGGATAGCGCAAAACGAACAGGGATGATCGCACCCCTCCGAAATTTTTAAATATGCCGAATGCGAAGGTTCGGTCAGCACTCTTTCCCCAAGGAGATCCTTTTTCAGGTCTCCGCCTAATTCTTTTACAATTGCCTGATAATCTTCCGTACCGAAATATGCATCAACTTCCGGGATTTCCTTCCGGAGAGTCTCTTTATAACGTTCCGAAAGGCATCCGGCCACGAGAATTTTTTCAATTTTTCCTTCCGATTTAAGTGCTGCTGCATTTAAAATCGTATTAATTGATTCCTCTTTTGCCGCATCAATAAATCCGCAGGTATTAATAATTACTGTTTGTGCGGTATTGGGATCACCATGCATTTTAATATTATTTCCCATCAGCTGCCTGATGAGTCTTTCAGAATCAACAGTATTTTTTGAACAGCCCAGGGTAATTACGCTTACCTTATCGTTTCTTTTTGTCATCAATAATTTTTCCTATTAAACTTTATCTTCCCAAATATTTTAGATAAAGGAGAATTACCGGCGCAGAGTATAAGAGAGAATCGAACCTGTCAAAAACTCCTCCGTGGCCAGGAATTAATTTAGAAGAATCTTTTATTCCGGAATCTCTTTTTAAAAGAGATTCTATAAGATCCCCAATCTGTCCTACGGTTCCTACTATAAATCCTATTGCAAGTGCAGTTTCGAAAGAGATAAAATGAAGAAATAGGATTTTTGCTAAGATTGAGGTAATAATAGCGAAGAAAAAGCCAAAAATCGCTCCTTCCCAGCTTTTGTTAGGGCTCACTCTTAAAAATAATTTATGTTTTCCGAATTTTCTGCCACCGTAAAAAGCAGCCGTATCACAAATCCAGATAGAAGCCAGCAAAGTGATGATTAAATATCCTCCGCGGAGGTATAATTCTCCAATTTTCGGATAGAATTCCCTGATGGAGATCAGTGCGCCTGCAAGCAGCCCCAAGTAGATCGTCCCTAGAAGAGTTGCGCTGATATTGTATATAGCCGAACCTTTTTTCCTAAACAGCTCCGCACCCGTAAGAAATACAATAAACAGCAGTGTAAAGGAATAGAAATCAAAAAAATAATGACTTTGATTTATTACTAAAAAAGCTATTCCTGCAAAACCGAAAAAAATATTTGTCATCATCCCTTTGTTCTTCACCATCGAATGAAATTCAAAAAATGACACAAAGGCAATTATGAGGATAAGAAGCATGAAGTAAATGCTTCCAAAATAGCTTGCGGCAAGGATCAGGGGTATAGCTGCAGCGGCTACCAATACCCTCTGAGTATTATTGCTTAGGTTCATTAGGATTCATCCTCTTCGCTGCTTTCCCGCATTATCCTATCGATATAATTCAAAGCCGATTGGACATCTTCTTTCCTTACCAGCAGTTTAATTACACCCAAATCACCGAGCCCGGGGAAATTCCTATCCTTCTGGACCAGGATTTCTGAAATTATTCCTGCGCCGTCAAGGTTATTTTTTATCATTTCCGCTTCATATTCTTTATTTGAAGTATAAACAACTTCCCAATTTTTTTCAGTCCAATCTTCAGGTTTCTCAATAAATTCAGGATCTACAAGCGCGGAGCCGCAATCGGGGCAAAATGTTATCCCTTCAACATATTCGTAATTACAATTTGGGCAGACTGCCATACAATTCTCCTATTCTCAGCCTAGGCCGACTGTTTTTTTCTTGAATAGTATTTTATTAAAAAAATTATTCCCGCAAATAAAAACAGGAAAATAAAAAATAACATCACGGATGAAGCAAGCTGAAAATCTTTAGGGGTGTTTGAATTCAAGGGATCTTCTTCCCCCAGGATAAAGTTTACCATTACTGCAATAAAGTTATTAATAAAATGGAGGAGCATCGGGATAAAAATTGAGTTAGAAGTGTATGCTGCGAATCCAAAATAAAAACCAAGCGCAATTAATGGGATTGTGCCGTATATATTAAAATGGTATAACCCGAAGAAAATAGCGGTAATAAAAGCAGCCCAAAGCGGTCTTAACTTGAATTCAAAGCTCCTCTGAATAAATCCCCGGAACATCACTTCTTCACAAATTGCAGGAGTAACGGCAATTACAGAGACAACCAGGAGTCTTTCCGGAAGGTTATCAGCCCTCATCAGGTTCCCCATAAATTTATCGATTTCAAAAGTTTTATTAAAGGAATCCGCGAATTCTTTTAGATTCCGGATTAGATGGAATTTGCTTGCAAGCTGTTCAATGAAAAAATTTTGAATATAGAGATAACTCTGAAGCAGCGGGCTCAGTGCAAATATTCCGATCACAAACAGAATAAGTTCTATCCAATTCGGCTTTTTAAATCTGATTATTTCGGTTACGTCTTCATAAAAAATGCGGGTGAACAGGAGTGCCGGAAACAGCAGGTATAAGATCTGTCCGGCAATAGTCATGAGCCTGAAGCTGTTAATAGGAGCTTTTTCCAAATCGAAACCAAAGACAGCCGCCATCAAAAGGCTTCCTACAACCTGATAAAGAAAAAATCCGCCGAATAATCCGATGAAAGCAGCTCCGACAGGGTTAATTTTCGGAATAATCCCTGTATTTTTCTTTTCCCCCGGTAAGAGTTGATTTTCCTCCTGATCTTTATCTTTATTTAGTTCATCCATAAAGAGAAATAACTTAAATATTTTTGAGTAAGTTAATTAAAACGGTATTAACCTCAAAAAAAATAAAACCCCGTTTTTACGGGGTTCGGCGCAATTTATTTAATCCGGATTTGCTATTTTTTTGACATCAGCTTGCCGGCCAAACCTTCGTACTTGGTTAATTCGGCATCAATAGATCCGACTACCACTTTTGTTTTTACTTTAACAGGGATCTTTAAATCATCATCCGTCAGCCAGATTATTATGCTTCCCTCGCTTTTGAAAAGGCCTCCTTCCTGGACGAGCGGTTCGACAATTATGCATTTAAATGTACCCGCAGAAACGTTAACTGTCTCTCTTCCCAGGAATTTAACGTCGAGGTCGTAAGTCTTATTCTTATAAAAATTCTGAAGATGAAATGTCTCGTCAGGCTTTAAATTTGAGTAGTCGAATGTACGAGCCAAATAAAAAGCCGAAACAATATCGTTTACATAAGGCGGGATTACATATTGGCCTTCGGTAGTTTGAGCCTTACCCTTTCTCTGATCAAAATAAGCAGAAAAATCCCTGGAAAAGCTCCCTTCCCGGATATGCTGTTCAAAGCGCCAGGGAAAGATACCTTCCACATCTACGAACGTTTCATAGCGATCCCGGACTTTATAGATCCAATCAAAGCTCGGTACGGTATTCACTTCAAAGGTGATATGAAAAGCATCCCTGCCTGAAATTTTTCTTATTTGGGGAATATTGAATGAGGCAATACCCGCAGTTACAAATCCGTATTTCACGTCAAAAGTTAATTTTTCTCCGACTTTAAAGGCATTATTTTTTATTTTCCTGAAATCATCAGCTCTCTTATCTGCTGCAGTTTTTACTTGAATTGAAAAAAAGATAATCAGCAGGCCGAGAGTAAAAACACCCAATTTCCAGAAGATATTTTTAAATGTTTTATACATTCAATTCTCCGTTACTTACAATAAACTTATAAATTTTTTCAATTTGAACAAAGGCATCAGTCACCTTAATGGTGTTCATACAGTTTTCGCTGCTGCACTGTTCCCGGCTGCAATCCTCACAACTCTTATCGGGAGTAAAAATAATCTTTTTAGCCGTATAAGGGCCCCATCTTTTAGCAGAACATGCAAGCAGGTTCGGATAAAATCCTATAGTATATTTACCTAGTGCTGCTGCTATGTGGATCGGGCCGGTGGAATTTGAAATAAAAATTGAGCATTTGCTGATTAATGCGATAAGCCCGGAAAGGTTTAATAAACCGGCTAAATTCTTAATTTTGGAATTAATCGCAAGAGTGCTGCACATCTCCTTTTCATTTTCCGACCCCGTTACAAGGATTTGGGCATTCAGATTAGAATCTATTAAGCTGATCAGTTCCTTGAATTTCTCTGGAGGCAGATTAATTGAGCTCCCGCCGCTTCCCGGATGAACAATAATTAAAGGTATGCCTGTTTCAATTTTATTCTCAAATAATAATTGATTAACCTTTTCTAAGCTTTCCTTATTAATTTTCAGATCAAAGCTTATTGCTTTAGCATCTGCTTTTTGAAAGATACCGAAATGCTGCAGAAGATTAATATTATATTCAAGCTCATGCCTTTCTGCATATTTTCTATGTTCATAGACTTTCCTGTTAAATAAGAAAGAATACAACCTGTAACCGGTTCCTATCCTATTTTTTATTCCGGATAAAAAAATGATAAGTACAGTCCGGAAAGTAGGATAAACGACAACCGACGAATCGAAGTTTTTTGCAGCAATCATTTTGATGTTTTTGAACAAAGAAATTTTTTTGCCGGATTCATGAAGTATGAGAACTTCATCAATAAACGGATGATTCTCGGCGAGGCTTCGGGTATAATCTCTAAGCAGGAAGGTAATCCTGCATTCCGGGTAATGTTTCTTTACTATCCCGGCAAGAGGAAGTGAAAGCAATACATCACCGATCCTGTCGGTTCTGACTATTAATAAATTTTTAGGTGAAATGCTTCCGGGTTTGCTACTGTCTTTTAGAGACATATGGATTATCTTTAATATAAAAGCGCCAGGGCAAATCTACAGATTTAATAATACCGATTCTCTTCGAAACTCCAATCTCCTCAGGTTTCAATTTAGTAGAATCAAGAATATAAATTTGATTGCCGGTCAGGTCTGTCCCGTAATGCTCCATAGTGATTCCTAGTGCTTTACAGACTTTTCCGGGTCCGCTGGTGAGATTAAATTTTTCTTTCTCATTCAGCAGATCTCTCCCGAAGCGGTTTTTAATCATTAAATCCAATCCGTTTACAGGTTCAATTGCCCTTATCAGGACGGCTGTACCGGAACCTTCTTTCCCGGTTACTACATTGCTGCAGTAATGATTTCCGTAAGTAAAATAAACATATAGAAACCCCCCGATACCGAACATTATTTTATTTCTTTCCGTCATTCCTCTGAAAGTATGTGCTGCCTGATCGATTGAGCCGTCGTATGCTTCAACTTCGGCTATTTTGCCTGAAAGAATTATTGAGCCGCTCCTTTTTACAAGAATTTTCCCTAATAATTCCTTTGCTACAATTAAAACATTGCGTGTATAAAAACTTCTTTTAAGCTTCTGATACGAATTTCTCATATTGCCGGGAGAAGAAATAGTTAAGAAGGGATTTTTAAAATTCAGCCTTCCAGGCCGGAGGGCAGCTCATCGATTTTTTTTCTGTAATAATCTTCCCTGTCGGGGTGCTTCTGAATCAGTTTAAGATAAACTTTTTTTGCTTCTTCAATTTCCCCCTGGGAAATATAGATCTTTGCAAGGGTTTCCGAGACTATTATGTTTCCGCCTTGAAAGCTTTCATTTTTTTCCGCTTCAGGTTTAAGATTGTCAGCGGGTGATATTTTTGATGAAGAGATTTCCCGTGCCAGCTCTTCCAGCCTGTCTTCAATATCTTTCATTACTTCATCAGTTTCAGGTTTATTTTGTAAAGAGAAATCCTGTCCTTCACCGGAATTATCTTTAAGGCTGTATAAATCCTGATGCTTCCTTATTCCTTCAATCTCTCTGACATAAAAGTCGTATGTTTTTTTTGAATGCATCAAATCCGCGCCTGATTTTAATGCATCAAGGGATAATTTATAATTTCCGGAGAGTGCGTAAGCTTTTGCAAGAATTATATAAGCGGGGGGAAAGAACGGGTAATTTTTAATTCCCTGTTCAAGTATTTCAATTGCCCCGGCAATATTTTTTTTATCTATTTCATCCGCAGCAGCGTGAACAAAAAGGGGGGAGTTTTTATTCGATTCGTAGAGAAACGCTAATTTATTCGAAAATATATCCTGCTGACTGCTCAAACTAAAAATTTACCGCGCTAGTTTTTTTGAATATGCATGCTTGATTGACGTAAAAGAAACGAACGAAAATCCGACAAAAAATAAAATCTGGAACGGCAAAGCCGCAATTTCGGCAAAATATATTGAAGATCCGATTCCTACAAGACAGTACAGAGCCATGATCAGCTCTACAACAACAGATAATCCTATTTTGTTCGGGATATATTTTTTACCTCTCCATGAATCGGAGCTTTTCTCAACTTTGAATTTCGGTGTTCTTACAAATTCACTTTTCCTGCTGAGCAAGCCTTCGATAACGGCGCGTGAATTGTTCACCGCAAATCCCATGCTTCCTGCCATGAACAAAGGGAATAAAACAATCTTTTTTCTCCAGTCCGTCCGGATATCTTTCTGCGAATAAAGATAGAAGATGAAGGAGCTGATAAATGCAAGTACAAAAAGAGAAAGTATTGCAAAATAAACTTCATGAGATCCGCTGTTCTTAATAAATATTAATGGAACATTTAGGATTGCGGATAAAAGTATAAAAGGGAAAACCAGGTTATTAGTTAAATGAAAAGTTGCCTGGAGCTTTATTCTTAAAGGAACTTTGGATTTCCAAACCAGCGGAAGAATCTTCTTTGCAGTTTCGATAGCGCCTTTTGTCCATCTGAACTGCTGGTTCTTTAAAGCATTGATTTCGGAAGGAAGCTCGGCAGGTGATGTAAAGTCTTTCAGGAATACAAACCTCCAGCCGTTAAGCTGCGCACGGTAGCTCAGGTCAAGGTCTTCGGTCAGAGTATCGCTATGCCAGTTCCCGGCATCTTCAATACAGTTCTTTCTCCAGATTCCTCCTGTCCCGTTAAAATTAATGAAGAAGCCGGCTTTATTCCGGACGGATTGTTCAATTACAAAATGTCCGTCGAGCGCCAGTGCCTGTGCTTTTGTTAAAAGGGAATAATCGCCGTTAAGGTGCTCCCATCTTGTTTGAACCATTCCTACCTTTTCATCTGAGAAAAATGGGATAGTTTTCTTTAAAAAATCTTTATGGGGAATAAAATCGGCATCAAAAATTGCAATATATTCTCCTTTGGCAGATTTCAATCCTTCCTTTAATGCGCCGGCCTTGAAACCGAAACGGTTTCTTCTCTTGATTAATGAAATGTCGAAGCCTTCTTGTTTCTTCTGCTCGACAAGGCGTGCCGAAATCATTGAAGTTTCATCGGTCGAATCGTCCAGCACCTGGATTTCCATTTTATCTTTAGGGTAATCAATTTCGCAGACTTTGTTTATTAATCTTTCTACTACATAAAGCTCATTATATAAAGGGAGCTGAATAGTAACGAAAGGATTAAAGCCGGGGGCAGCTTTATCGGCTGATTTCGGAACCGGCTTTACATTACGGTACTTATTATAATAATAGATCATTATAAAACCGTGGCATCCGAAAACAAAGAGTATAAATAATGCTATGAAATAAGAGATTAGTACTATATCATCCATACGATTATACCGTATTTGTAATTAAACATTTATTTTACCAGCCTGAGACCGTATCAAGAAGAATATCTTCCGTAATCAAATCAACTGCTTCTTCAATAGCCGTTCTTTTGGCATTTATATCCCCAGTGGATGAATAATCCCCGTATTCTGAGAAGGTCTTTTCATAAATCGTTTTTCTTTTTACCAGGTCTCTGTATACTGCATGTACGGAAAGTGTAACTCTCCGTGTTGCAACCTCTTCACCGGCTTTGACCACCACCGGGGCATCCGGAAGCGATAAAATTGTAGTTTCAATTACAGCATCCGCTTTGGTTCTGTCAGTAACTTGGAGAGAATTATCATCAATGAACCTCTGAGTAAGCTTATCAGTAAATAATTCTCTCAGCCCTGCTTCTCCCGAGCCGCTTCGATCATCGGTAATCGGAATAGCAATTGTCTTTAAATGCTCCGGGACGGATGATCCGGTAAAAGAATATATGCAGCACCCGGTAAAATTAATAATGCTAATATATATAAACAAGTAAAACATTCGCATTGATAATAAACAATCCGGCTTTTTTGCAACAAACTGCATTTTTATTCAGATAAGAAAGAAAAAATATTATTAAAGTTTAAAAAAGATACATTTTATTGAGAAAATTTCCGAGTAAAAAACCTTTATAAATAAAAAAAATCTTAGAAATTTTATAAATTCTGAAATTTTGAAAGGCTCTTGAGAAATTTTTATTATGACATTTAAATGCTATTGAAGTTCGTATTCCTTTAGTTTTCTATACAGTGTCCGTTCACTGATATTAAGCATTTTTGCCGCATTCCTTTTATTTCCCCTTGTATAATCCAGAGCATTTTTTATTGCGTCTTTCTCAAGCTGATCAAGCGGAACTATTTCCTGGGATGAATTTTGTACAGGCGGATAAACTTCAATCTGCCTCTGGTTAATTATATCCTTCAGCTCCATTATATCTTTTTTAATTTCAAAAAGAGCCCTGTATAAAAGCTCCCTGTCGGCTTCTTCGGGAGTAATCCTTAGGGAAACCGGCAGAAACCTGTTGTTTGCATCCGGTTCCATTCTTATAAGCGATTTAAAAACCGGTAAATCCAATGCACCGTTTCTGTTTAATGCCAGGGCGGTTTCAATAGTATTCTTTAATTCCCGGATATTACCGGGCCAGTTATATTCGAGGAGAAGATTTAATGCATCCGGAGTGATTTCTGGCGGTTTTATTTTATTTTCTTTAGCAAACTGCTGGATAAAATATTTTGCAAGCTCTTCAATATCCCCCTTTCTTTTTCTTAAAGGAGGAATATTTAAGCTGACGGCTTTGAGCCTGAAATATAAATCCTGCCTGAATTTTTTTGCTTCCACTTCATGCTGCAGATCTTTATTTGTGGCTGCGATAATCCTAACATCGACCTTAGTTACTGTTTCTGCACCTATCTTCATGAATTCTTTGGTTTCAATGGCTCTGAGCAGTTTAACCTGGGTCATTAAAGGCATTTCGGCAATTTCATCCAGGAAGAGTGTGCCGCCGTCGGCTATTTCAAAGTAGCCTTTGCGGGTTTCAATTGCCCCGGTAAATGAGCCTTTCCTATGTCCAAACAATTCGCTTTCGAGGATGCCTTCAGGAATTGCTCCGCAGTTAACGCTTATAAGCGGCTTATCGGCTCTACTGCTGTATCCATGAATTGCATTTACAAATATCTCTTTTCCAACTCCGCTTTCACCTGTAATTAAAACAGATATATCCGATTTGGCTACCTGCATGGCAATATCGACTAAATCGTTAAGCTCCTTCGAATTGCCGATTATTCCGAATTGCTTTTTAAATTGGTCAATAGTCATTGATAATATTCAAATTGGAAAAAAGTCATATTATTAAGACAAATTTACAATAAAAAATTATTAGAAGTGTTATCGAAGATTAAATCGAATGATTTCATACTTAGAAAAAGCCACTAATTGTACGAATTAAACTCCAAAACAATAAATTCATGAAATCCGCGTTTTCCTAAAGACTTATTTTCATTCCGTCAAATGCAGGAATAATTTGAGAGGGCGAACGCTGTACCAGCTCCCCGATTTTTTCTTCATCCCCTTCGGTAATATGAGTCAAATAAAGCTTTTGGGCATCCAGACTTTTGCAGGCTTCATATATATCGTTCAGATTTACATGAGTAATTTCACTAATCATTATATCAATCTTGAAATCTTTAAAAAGATAAAGATCCTCTTTACCTCCTACATCTCCCGAGTAAAAAATATTCCGGCTGTTCATATTGAAAAGAAAGCTCGAGGAGGAAAAGCTTAGTTCATCCTGGTTTGCAAATTCCCTGTATTCCTCTAAATGAGTATTCTGCCTGGGGGTAAGATTAAATCCTCTGGATAAAGTTAAGGTATGATTATCTTCAAGCATAATATAAACTATATTGAACTTGAGCTTGGCAGAAAAAAGGTACGAATGATAAATCAATCCGGAAATAAAATCTCTTAAGCTTTTATGCAGATATATAGTGAGATCATTTCCTCGTTTATTCATTTTCATTTGAGTTATTAAAGAGGGAAGCCCGGTATAATGATCCGGATGAAGATGCGTAAGAAGAATTCCATCAATTTTATTGCAGGAAATTTCTGCTGAAAGTAAAGCCCGGGATATTCCGTCGCCCGCATCGACTAAAAGGTTGTAATTGCCTGCGCTGATAAGCAGGGATGAATGATGCCTGTTTAGCGAAGCTCTTCCGGAGCCGGTGCCGAGAAATGTCAATTCAGATTTTATAATGCTCATTCTGTCTGTCATAGTTAGCCGAATTTGTTCAATATTTAATGAGCATGAATGCATGATCGCATGATTGCATGCAGTCATGCAACCATGCACTCATGCAACCATGCACTCTCATGCCTGGCTCCCGGTTCCGTCCCTGATTCTACTGATTTGCCGGAATAACCCTTCCGGAGAGTTTAAACTTTTCGTTAATGATTTTTAATTCTTCGGATGCTTCTTTTTCAGTTTTAAATTTTCCCACATAAACTACTTTAAATAAAGTTCCGGCAACATTTTTCTCTTTAATCTCCGAGAAATACCCCGAATTCAGAAAATCCTTATGCAGCTTTGAAGCATTACCCGGACTGGTGAAGGCGCCGGCCTGAATTGTAAATTTATAATCTTTAGTATTTTTCTGTTCAGGATTGTTCTTCTGTTCAGGATTATTCTTTTGTTCCGGAATATTTTTTTGCTCGACAGTTTCCGAAATCTTCTCAATTACCGGAACTGCTCCCGGTTCATCTTTACCGGGAATATTTGATTCCGCAAGCTTGATATATGGAGAGGCAGGATATTTTCTTTTCAGCCTTTTTAAGTATTCTTTTGCTGCGAAGTAAGAACCGCCGGCATAGTAATATGAATAGACTCTGAATAAAGCATCGTCCGCGTATTCGCTCTCCGGGTATTTCTTTGAAAGATCAAGATATTTATAAACAGCATCAGTGCCGTCTTCCGTTAAAAGTGCATCGAGGTAAAGAACAGAAGCGCTGCCGGGATGCTGCTTCTTCAGCTCAGACAAACTCCGGATTACCTCCTGCTTGTTGCCACCTTCAATTTTCCTCAGATAATAATTAATATCCACATCCTGCGGTAAGCCAGGTACGGAAAAGAAAATTAAAATTATTGCGATTAAGTAGAATTTATATTTCATTTTACTTAAAGTGATTCTGGATACCGGATTCTGGATACTGGATTCTGGATACTGGATTCTGAAAACGGGATAGCCGGTAGAGAGTGGTCATTGGCAGAGCCAGAACCAATTACAAAATTGCATGATTACAAATTAAAAGATTATGTTGCTTTAATCTTGAATCCACTCCGAAAAGTTCATTTTTAGATTTTTTTGTTTCAATTTGTAATTTTGCCCGCCTTGTCTTGACTGCCAAGTTGAGACTCGTAATTATATAATTCTATCCCATTTTGGATTCAATTTGACGATAAAGTGCTTACTCCAATTTCCTTCTGAAGACTGCAGACTTTCCTATTGCTTACTGCCTATCGAAGCGAAGCGAAGATCCCCGCCTTAGCGGGATTGCATACTGCCTATTTCTCTATCCAGTATCAAGCATCCAGCATACAGTATCAAGTATCCAACTTAAGCCGTCAAAGAGAATTTATTCCTCGCGCCATCTGCACGTTCTACAAACTCTCCGAATAATGTGGCATGCGTTGCGCGGTTTATCTTAACTTTTACATAATCCCCTTCTTTAATGTTTTCATGAAGCGGGATGACTACAATTTTATTTGAATCTGTCCGCCCGGCTAGAAACTGCTCGGATTTCCTGCTGAATCCCTCCACAAGGATTATTTCTTCTTTATTCACAAGCTCCTGATTAATTTCACCCGATATTTCTTTCTGAAGCTGTATGATTTCCTGGAGACGTTTAGTTTTAACCTCATCCGGTACATCATCTTCCATTTTATAGGCTTTGGTTCCCGGGCGTGCAGAGTATTTGAACATATAAGCACCGTCATACCTGACATGCTGCATAAGATCAAGTGTGAGCAGATGATCTTGGTAACTTTCCGTAGGGAATCCGGAAATGATATCGGTAGAAACGGATACGCCGGGTATTATCCGTCTAGCTTTCTCAATGAGGTTTAGGTAATGCTCAACAGTGTAAGTGCGGTTCATCAGGTTTAATATCCTGTCCGAGCCTGATTGAACCGGCAGATGGATATAGCTGCACAAGTTTGAATGTCCCGCAATTGTATATAACAGCTTATCCGATAAATCCTGCGGATGGGATGTTGTAAATCTTATCCTTATATTTCTGTCCACCTCCGCGCAGGCGGAGAGAAGATCGGCAAAATCATTTTCATTATCCTTGTATGAATTTACATTCTGGCCGAGCAGGGTTACCTCGCGGAATCCTCTTCCGGAAAGCATCTTAATCTCTTCGACTACTAAATGGAGCGATCTGCTTCTTTCTCTTCCCCTTGTAAAAGGCACTACACAGAATGTACAGAATTTATCACACCCTCTCATCACTGAGATCCAGGCCTGCAGCCGGTCTTCTCTGTAAGGCTCGATATCATCGTAGGTTTCGGTTCTGGAGAGGATTACCCCGATTCCTTTTTCCCCATGAAATGCATTTTCGATAAATTCAGGTACGCGGCGGTATTCATCCGGGCCCACTACAAGATCCACCATCTTCTTTTCTTCAATAAGATCTTTTCTAAGCCTTTCTGCCATGCACCCCAGAATACCAACTACAAGTTGCGGATTTTTTGTTTTTAAATTCTTAAAGCTTCCCAATCTGCCGTAGATTCTCTGCTCCGCATTTTCTCTGATACTGCAGGTATTTAAAAGAATCACGTCAGCTTCTTCGGCATTTTTTGTAATTCCGTATCCGCTGTTCTTTAATATTCCCTGCACCAGCTCGGTATCGGCCACATTCATCTGGCAGCCGTAAGTTTCTATGTAAACGTTATTCCCGTGCATCCTATACTAATTTTTTTGTCAGCCAATATATGAAATATAG
>DATKLQ010000544.1:0-5614 GCA_035542335.1 Ignavibacteriaceae bacterium
TTATCTCAGCACGCTCTTAACCTTCGGTATCCCCGGGTTTCTTTTATCTTGGTATTTATTGAAATATAAAATAACCTCCTTTTCAACACTTGAATATGCTTTTTTAACAGGAGCAGCCGCCGGCCTGATACTCTTTTTTTATTCTTTATTTTCGGCATATTCCGACGGTCGTTTTATTTGGTATACATATCCTTTTGCGGTACCGCTTGCTGTTTCTTTTCTCTCAAAAGAGATTAAAAGGGGAAATTTTATTTTTCTAAAGCAAATTTTAAAATTCGACTCTTAACTTCCCTGCCTTTTTTTATGTCCGCATTTTTCGGTTTCTTATATCTATATATTAAATAAATCTCTATATTAAATAAATCTCTGACTATAATGATTCAATATTGATCTCAGGAAAGATCTCGGGTAGTTTTTGTTGAAAACACGCCATTTATAATTTTTTTTCTTAAACGAAAAGAAATATCTTTGCTGTAGAAATATTTATACAACAAAATTGTACTAAATATTTCCTCTAAAGGCATGATTGACAAAATCTGCCGTATAAAGAAAAAATAAGGAAAATGATTTTATGAAGAAAAAAAATGTGCTGATTATGGGAGCTGCGGGAAGAGACTTCCACAATTTTAACGTCTACTTCCGGGACAATGAGGATTATAATGTAGCCGCATTTACCGCAACTCAGATCCCCAATATTGATGAAAGGGTATATCCTGCCGAATTAGCAGGGAAATTATATCCGTCGGGGATAAAAATTTATGATGAGAAACATCTTGTCATGCTTATTAAGGATCTTAATATAAATGAAGTTGTGTTCTCTTATTCGGATGTACCCTTTAATTATGTTATGACCAAAGCATCGATTGTGAATGCAGCCGGCGCTTCATTCAGACTAATGGGTGCGGAAGAAACGATGATCAAAAGCAGCAAGCCGGTGATTGCCGTTGTTGCCGTAAGGACGGGCTCCGGGAAATCGCAGACTTCCAGGAGAGTGGTTCACATACTCCGGAGAGCAGAGAAGAAGGTTGTTTCGGTGCGTCACCCCATGCCCTACGGAGATTTAGTAAAACAGAAGCTCCAGCGCTTTGCATCGATCGCAGATTTGAAAAAGCACAACTGTACTATTGAGGAGATGGAGGAATATGAGCCGCACATTGCAATGGGTTCGGTTATTTATGCCGGGGTGGATTATGAAGCGATCTTAAGGGAGGCGGAAAAGGAAGCAGATGTAATCATATGGGACGGAGGGAACAATGATATGTCCTTCTACAAAGCGGATATTACATTTACGGTTGTTGATCCTCACCGTCCGGGGCACGAGTTGACATATTATCCCGGGAATACTTCTTTAAGAATGGCGGATGTAGTAATCATTAATAAAATTGATTCGGCAAATAAAATTAATGTTGCCAAAGTAAAGGAGAATGTTGAGCAGGTTAATCCGAATGCAAAATTAATTGAAGCTGAGTCGCCGATTTCCGTAGACAATGTTGAAATGATAAAAGGGAAGAGGGTGCTGGTGGTAGAAGACGGACCGACTTTAACCCACGGCGAGATGGAATACGGTGCAGGCATGCTTGCCGCCTGGAATTTCGGAGCGTCTGAAATTATAGATCCGAGGCCTTTTACCGTTAAATCAATTTCCGATACATACAAAAAATATCCGAAGATAGGGAAGCTGCTTCCGGCGATGGGATACGGCGACGGACAGATACGCGACTTAGAGGAAACAATAAACAAAACGAACTGTGATTCGGTAATCATCGGCACGCCGATAGATCTCGGAAGAATTTTAAAGATAAACAAGCCTTCCACGAGAGTTACGTATGAGTTAAAGGAAGTCGGAGCAGTTACGATAGAATCGGTACTAAAAGAAAGGGGGATAATATAGGGTTCATGCATTCGGGGCATGAATGCATGACCGCATGAATGCTTGAGTTTCGGCGTATGAATGACTGAATGGATGAATGACTGAAGGAAGAATGAAAATCTGTCATGCTGAACTTGTTTCAGCATCTCTCCTCGTCGATGAGATTCCTTAAGTGCCATGTCATAAGGAACTTACCGCCAAAGGCGAACTCCCCTTTGCAGAGGAAGATTCCGAGAGTCCTCGGAATGACAATACGGGTAATCCATTCAACCATTCATTCAGTCCCATGCAGTCATGCATCCATGCATTTCAATTCGAAATCCGCAATCCGAAGTTCGAAATTAAGTTTAGGTTATGAACTTCAAACACTTTTTCTCATACGAAACTTTTAGATTTCTCTTAAAATCTTTATTTTTGGTCTCCTCTTTTGGGCAGGTAGCTCAGTCGGTAGAGCAAAGGACTGAAAATCCTTGTGTCGGCGGTTCGATTCCGTCCCTGCCCACCAAGCCCTTATATCTACAAGTACTTATAGATTTTATACTATTCTCACTCTAATTGCATTAGAATATTGTATTTTATTGTTCCTAATGTTACTTAAACAGGAATGAAACGACACTAAAAGTTGCTACAATGACTAAAAACTTCTGAAAATTCTAACCGGTGATACTGTAATTTTCAGTTCATTTTTTTTACAAAAATTTTTATTAAATAAGGTATTCTTTACTATTTAATTACTCATTCGAAGAGAATACCCTACCTCATTTCCCTCTGTGTTTTACTTCTATTTTCGTTTTAGGTAACACGACTTCCGCTGGAAATGTAATTTTGACGTTGGAGAAATACCTCTGTAAAGATGGCCCGGGTAATTCCAATATCTCTTCCGGAACTTCAATCGTAACAGAGCGTTGATTTTTAATGGGGATGAGACTTGAATAAGGTTCATCTTTTTTATTTGATTTATTCTGATTCATTTCGGCAGCAAGAATTCGCCCCTGTAAATCTGTAATGACTAATATCTTTATTTTTGAAGGCATATTAAAATCCTCCTCCCTCTAATTGATAGCGACATCCATTTGAGCTATCATTGGTAAAGTCCGCTGCATACCACCAATAAGCTGTATCCGGATCACCGCAGCCAAATTGAGCATCACCATTAATCGTTATTTTTCCAATTTCACAATTGGTAATTTTCATTACCCTTTCCGTAATTATCTCCGATGAAGGTTCTCCTTTCATCGGATGTGCCATCAACCAGATTGGTCCTTTATCACCTGGGTGAGACCACCAAACGGAATGCCTGACTGTTACTCCAGGTCCAATATATGAAAAACTGCTCATTCGAAAACGCATAATTACCTCCTCTGATAATGATTGTGAAAAAAATAGAAATAATCTTTTAACATATAGTTTTTAAGCAAGAAACTTTTTCTTAAGAACCAAAATCATTTTTTTGAATTAGGTGCAGAATTGAATACGGCGATGAAATATTCACTACATATAACCGTTATTGTATTTAGAAGTAATTATATATAAATATATGAATCATGACAGGTTTCTGCCTCTTGGCCTTATAAGAGAAATCTGTCGGATCACTGAGCTCCGACTTCTACCTTGTAAATCCGGAATTATTTTTAGTGCTCTTCTATCATATGTATAATATGAGTGCGGATTATTTTTTGCAATTCATATCTATTAAAAATTTGATTAATTATTTCAGTTCTGAAAGGCTCGATATGCCCTTTATCAAAGAGTTTGCGAATTGCGCTATTCGGCTCAATTCCGATTTAACCAATGGTTGATTAACATAGTCTCTGAGAGGATCATATAAAGGATTAACAAACAAATTTACATGAAGTTCGCTTATTACACGACATAGAATTTGTTTAATGCGTACGGAATCTTGGGTATCCGGCTTGTACTTAATCTTAATTACCTCAGATACCCCTTCAACAGTAATTACCACTTGAACAGTGATTGGTGTTTCGTCATTACCGAGTTGTACTTGAAAATTTGATTGATCATCTTTTCCTTTTTTACTTGCACCTGAAACAGACCACTTGTAGGCTACAGAATCGCCCGCCGGTATATTATTAACCTGCGCCCAAAATTTAACGGTGCCTCCAGGAACAATCCCTCCTATACCACATTCATTTTTGATCGCATTGATCTTTGCATCTATGGAGAATTGATCCCTTCCCTCTACTACCCAAGTTATATTGTCGGCAGAAATATGGAGTCCGGTACTTAAAACACTAGCAGGAATTTTCAATGTATTGGTATTGGATTGAGTCTGCATGTCAACCCCGGTACTGCGTAAATTTCCTTGACAATCCTGTCCGTTCGACCTTGGATCCCGAGCTAAAATCAAAGACATTATATTACCTTCAACTTTATCGATATGAACTGTAAAACCGGATTTTTTAAAGTCCTTATCAACCTTTTGATCAACATTCCATTGAATTAAAGTATTGCCGTTTTGATCGTTGCCGGCAAACTGACCAATAAACTCTATATCAAAATCAAACGGCTTATCAAATCCAAGTTCATTAATTGTATTCAGCTTGAATCTAAGCTGCCCTGGTATCTTGCTGACGCAAAAGTTATTGCTAAATCTAGGTCCGGGATTTATTTGGCTTGGCCCATTCAGATTATAATTGATCGAATTGAAAAATAATGTATCTGAATTTATTAAATTAGTAAATGCGCTCATACAGCCTCCTAGTTTTTAGCTAAATAGATAAGTCCTAATTGTGTATTGTTATCGAGATACTTCATGATAAAAGATAAAATGTAAGCTAAAAAGGATTTAATAATATAATTACCTAGGGACCTAAGAAAGCAGAAAAGGAAAGTTAAATTCAATAAAGGTATTTTGTATAATAGTATTTAAAATAATTTTGTACAATATTTTTTAAATTAAATAAATTGAAAAGAATGCTTTATCACACCCTAAAAATTTTTGTTGTTTATTAAAAATGAATTTTTCATTATTATTTTTAAATTTTTTTTTACTTTTAAACTATATTTTCTTTACAAGCATTTGGGGATCTTCGAGGAAATATTCTTTTAACGAGTCGAAGATTCAAACACAGGTGAACATTCTTCAGACTTTACGGAAACGTAATTCCCGTAATCTCTTTACATGCCTCCAGAAATCTATCCTGAAGCATTACATCACCGGCTTCCGGATTAAAATTTTTTTCTTTCTGATGATAAAAATAGATACCCGTTACCTTAGCTTTTTCATCATTGCTCACTGAAAGCCACACCTGAGTTTCGTATCCTTTCTGCAGGTTATCCGGCGCGCCGGAACCGCCCATCTTTGTAGGAACCCAGCCGGGATCGACGGCATTGGAGTATATTTCAGGCCATCTGCGCGCAGCCGCCATGCAAAGCATTACATCGTGCAGCTTGGAATCGGAATAAGAGATGCGGCTGATATCCGCCGTGTCCGAAGGACCCTTTGGAAAGCAGTCCAGCTTGGAATGCCCGTACATGTGCATTCCTGAACTCATGTAGATCAGCCGTTTTGGTTTTTCTATTAAGCAGGTAAGAATATAAGGAGCTAAAGTATTGACGTTAAAAATCTCTTTTGATGAAGTACGGTAAACTCCGGCGTTATGAATGACTGCATCGAATGAACCGAGCGAATTAACCTGCTCAGCAACTCTGATTGTCTCCTCGATGCTTGTGAGATCTCCTGTCACCACATCCTCTGCTGCGGGCACCTTTTCCATTGCGTCA
>DATKLQ010000545.1:0-5979 GCA_035542335.1 Ignavibacteriaceae bacterium
TGGGCTTTTATTAGTTAAAGAATTCATTGTTAAAAACGGGGGTAATATAAAAGTTCATTCGAGGCTGGGACACGGTACTACCTTTATTTTTAACCTTCCTTTATTCGCTAAATAATAAATCCTTTATTCTTTTTCAAATAACGACTTGCGCTTTTATTTGCATCACATATAATAATGGCCCGGAATAGTATTATTTAGACTGTTAATTATATAAAATCGGAGAAAGAATTAATGGATTCAAAAGCAAGGATAATGGTTGTTGAGGATGAAAGCGTGGTCGGTTTTGATCTGAAGAGAATTCTTTCGAGTCTTCATTACGATGTAGTCGGGATAATAAGAAGCGGTGAAGAAGCGTTCGTAAAAGCTTTTGAAAAAAAACCGGATCTTATTCTAATGGATATTATGCTTGACGGAAAGATGAACGGAATCGAAGCCGCTGAAGAAATAAAGAAAGATCTCGATGTGCCGATAATTTTCCTGACGGCTTATGCCGATAATAATACGCTTCAAAGTGCCAAGTTGACGGAACCTTACGGATATGTTTTAAAACCCTTCGAGGATAAATCCCTGCAGTCTGCAATCGAAATCGCGCTTTATAAGCATAAAATGGAGATGAAACTTAAAGAGAGCGAACGAAGGTACAAAACGACGGCAGCTAGGCTTAAGGAAATAAATGAATCAAAGGATACTTTTTTTTCAATCATCTCTCATGATTTAAGGGCTCCCTTCGATTCCATACTAGGTTTTTCCGAAATCCTGAAGAATGAGTTTAAAGAATTAAGCGAATCGGAAAAAGAGCTTTACATTGATTCTCTATACGAGGCAAGCAGGCATGTTTACAATTTACTGAACAACCTTCTGCAGTATTCAAGGTTCGAAGCGGATAAGATCGATTTTAATCCGAAGGAAATTTTGTTGAAAGAGATTGTTGAAAAAAATCTTAGAACTCTCGGCAATACGGCTGAAAAGAAGAATATTAATCTCGGCACAAAATCCCTTGAAAATTTAACGGTATTTGCGGATGAAGAAATGCTGAATTCAATCCTCATTAATTTAATTTCAAACGGAATAAAGTTTACGAGAAGAGGCGGCGAGGTTTGTGTTTTCGCAAGGAAGAAAGGCAGCTTCACGGAGGTTATTATTAAGGATACCGGGATAGGCATGGATGAAGCTACAATATTTAAACTGTTTAATTTAAACACTAATAAATCAAGATTGGGGACTGAAAACGAGAAGGGAACAGGCTTGGGATTGTTTATAACTCAGAAGTATGTTGAAAAAAACGGCGGCACTTTAGATGTAGTCAGCCAAATAAATAAAGGAACAGCTTTTAGTTTTACTATTCCCAACGCTCCTATACAATAATTTTTTATAAAAGATTATCTTATTTTAGTGTCCCCATAGCTCTTTGCAGGCGCACATAGCCCACCTGATAGTCGTACAAGGATTGTATAAAAAGATTCTGTGCATTGAAGAGCACTACCCGTGCGTCCGTAACTTCAAGAGAGCTTCCGACCCCGGATCTGAATCTTCCTTCTGCCAGCTTCAAAGTTTCTTCCGACTGCTTCACGAGGGATCTGGCAGCATCGATCTTACTTTGAGCAAGCTGAAGATTTGAATACTGCTGGTGCACATCAAGATCAACTGCCTGCAGCGCAATTTCATTTGAAGCTTGTGAATTATTTAAATTAGCTCTTGCCTGCTCGATTGCTGCATCAAGGGCGAATCCCTGGAAAATCGGCAGAGATAAAGAAAGTCCAAGGTTCCATGAATTAACAAACTTCTGGTCCAGCGAAAAGGTTCTCCAGAAATATCCGCCGACAGCGCTTATGCTCGGCAGGTTCGCCGTCCATGCAGAATTAAGGAGGGATCGGTTTGCCTCTACTCTGAATTGTGCAGACTTCAGTTCGGGCCTGCTGCTTAAGGCCAAATTCAAAGCCGAATTTTCATCTATGGTATCCTGCTTGATTTCAAGATTATCTTTAATATTGACGGTTTCGGAGAGTTTTGCATTTACAACATTTTCAAGCTGCAGCCTGCCGATTTTCATATTATTTCCGGAATTAAGAAGATTAACCTTAGCGTTTTCAACATCCGTTTGAGCCCGGAGAACATCGAATTGAGCAGTACGGCCTACTTTAAAAAAAGCCTGTGCTTCCTTTAAATGATCCTCTGCCTGCTTTAATAAATCTATATTTACATCTCTGAGTCTTTTGGCCTGAAGAAAATTAAAATATGCTAAATAAACATTTAAGATTAGATCCTGTCTTGCACTTTTAAAATCAGATTCGGATGCATTTTCCAAATCCGAATATGCCGATATCCTTGAATAAGTTTTTCCGAAGTCAAAGATTAACTGCTGGGCCTGGAATCCTGTCGAATAATTTTGAAAGATTCCTTCTCTGGTAATAGGACCCGTGAAGAAAGTACCGCCGTTTTTAGTCCAGCCGGTCTGCAGGCTTAGCTGCGGGTAAAGAGCAGACCGGATTATGGTTAAATTTGAACCTGCAATATCGAGATTGCTTTGAGCAAGTTTTATCTGCGGGTTATTATTTAATGCAAAGGAAACAAAGTCTTCAACAGTTAAAGTATCCGTGAAAGCGGACGCCATATTTGAAGAATCCGTTTGTGCAGCGGTTGAAAAAAGGAAATTCATTCCGGTAAAAAGGAGAATAAAAAGAATTTTTATTTTACTCATCGTTTTCCTCCGGATCTTCTATTTTCTTTTTTCTTCCGATACGCTCTTCAAAAATTGTATAGAGAGTAGGAATAAAAAGCAGTGTTAAAAAAGTAGAAATAGACAAACCGCCTATAACTGCAATTGCAAGCGGGGATTGGGAAGTTTCGCCGCCGATTCCCAGAGCAATAGGAATTAATCCCAATATAGTTGCCAAAGTGGTCATTAAAATCGGTTTAAGCCTGGTTCTTCCTGCTGTTATAACTGCCTGATGAAGTTCAACGCCGGATTTCCTCACCTTATTAGTATAGTCTACCAGGAGTATCCCGTTCGAAACAACTATGCCTATCATTACAATTACACCTTCGAAGGAGGTAACGGAAAGAGTTGTCCCTGTAATAAACAATGCCCAGATTACACCTATCATCCCGAGGGGAACAGTAAACATGATTATAAAGGGATCGATTAATGATTGAAACTGGGAAGCCATAACCATATAGACCAGTATAATTGCCAGAATCAATGCGAGGCCGAGATCGCCGAAGGTCTGCTTCTGCTGTTCGATATTTCCTCTCATCTGAACCGTGAAGCCTGCAGGCACACTGATGCTTGAAATTTTATTCTGAATTTCCGCGGATACCGCGCCTAAATCTCTGCCGACGACATTTCCTGTAACATCCACTATTCTTTCCTGATCTCTGCGATCTATCTGAATCGGCGTTCTTCTTAATTCGACATCAATTAAATCGCCGAGCTTTACAAGCTGGCCTTGTGCATTGCTTACCGTTAAGCCTTTAATATCTTCAATTTTATTCCTGTAGTCTTCCGAAAGCCTTACCAGCATATTGTACTGGTTCCCCGTAGAAGGATCGGTAAAAACAGAAGCAACCGAACCGGAAATAGCAGTTGAGACCGTATTTGATATCTGCTGCATGCTGATCCCAAGTGCGCCGGCTTTATCCCTATCGATCTTAATCCGAAGCTGCGGCAGATTAAGCTCACGGGAAACCTGGACGTCTGCTGTGCCCGGGGTTGATTTGACAATAGAGGAAATCTGCTGAGATAGGCTATTTGCAATATCAAAATCTTCCCCGCTGATCATAACATCGATAGGAGCACTTGAACCGAAGTTAAGGAGAAATCTTAGAAAGCCGCCGGGATTAATAAATATCTGAGCCCCCGGGAAGGATGATAATTTCGGCCGAAGACCTTTAATTATTTCAAATACAGATCTTTCTCTTTTGTCGGGCGGAATCAAGCCGATACTTATGTTTGCCGAATGGCCTCCGCTGTTCCCTCCGAACAAATTTCCGCTTCTGACGGAAGGAACACCGATATCGGATACAATCGTCTGCGCTTCGGGAACATCCTTTTTTAAAATATTTTCTATCTTTTCAACAACTTTAATTGTTTCCTCGATTCTTGTTCCGATAGGCATCCTCACCTGAACTCCAAACTGACTTTCGTCGCTGTCCGGAAAAAATTCACTCCCCACAAATTTAAAAAGTACCAGAGATAGAATGCTGAAGCCCAGCACTCCGAAAACAACCAACCTTCGATGTTTCAGAGCATAAGTTAAATTACGCTGATATAAATTATCTATGCCTTCAAAAAAATTCTTTGCCTTGATCTTGAGCCTGTCGGATAATTTTTTTGAATCCGGATCAACTTCCTGCTCTGCATGAAGGTATTTGTAGCACATTAATGGGGTTATGGTCCTGGATACAAAAAAAGAAGCGAATAGAGCTACGGTAATTGTTATAACAAGAGGAATAAAAAGCAGTCTTGCAATTCCCGATAGAAAAATTACCGGTAGAAAAACTATAACGGTGGATAAAGTAGAGATAAAAATCGGAGATGCAACTTCCAACGCTGCATCCAGGGTCGCCTGCATTTTACTAATTTTATCTTTTCCGCGGGCTCCGTAATGCCTGGATATTACTTCAAGCTCGACAATAGAATCATCTACCAATCTTCCTATTCCTAAAGCCAATCCTCCGAAGGTCATTATATTAAGAGTGGTACTGCTGAACCTGAAAAAGATAAAAGTAACCAGGATTGATAACGGAATTGCGAGAAATATGATCAATACGCTTCTTACATTTCTCAGGAACAGAATGATTATAAGCATTGTCAGGAGAGCTCCGAGAGCAGCTTCCTGCTGTAATCCGCTGATAGACTGTTTTATATATAAACTTTGATCCAATCCCAGGGATGCTTTTATCGATTGCGGAACATTCTTCAAATTTGTTAAAGCTTTTACAACTGCTTCTACTACATCTACAGTATTGGCTCCCGGTGTTTTTTGTACTCTTAAAATTACACCGGGATTGCCGTTATGCCTGATAACTTCAGTTTGTTCTTCATAGGAATCTTCGACATATGCAACGTCGCGGATTTTTACCGGGACCCCATTTACATTTCTTACAACTACATTTCCTATCGGTTCCACAACATTGAACTGGCTTTCTGTCTTCAACGAATAATCCAAAACACCTGATTTAAGATTTCCGGAAGCTACAATAAGGTTCGATGATGAGATTGCTTCGTTTACCTGTTCAATGGTAAGATTTAAGGCTTCAAGCCTGTTGCGGTCAACCCTGATATGAATTTCCCTGATCCGTCCTCCCACTACCTGTGCAAATGCTACTCCCGTAATGTGTTCTAGCTGAGGTTCAATTACGTTAAAAGCAAGATCGTGAAGGGCGCGCTGATCCATGTTCCCGCTCAATGCGATAGTGCAGACAGGAATATTGGTAATATCAAACTTAAGCACTACCGGCTGGGAAGCGCTTGTGGGAATTAAATTAATGGCTCTCCCTACCTTCTGAACGACATCAATAAAACCGGTATTTATATTGGCATCCCAATTAAAATTAATCCTTACCTGGGCTACTCCTTCCCTTGTGGAAGACTGCACATAACTTACATCGCTTGTTGAACTTACCGCTCTTTCAATCGGCACGGTAACCGTCTGCTCCATATCTGCGGGAGCAGCGCCTGTATTGAATGTTATAACACTTACAACAGGTATCTGTATATTTGGGAGCATATCTATCGGCAGCTGCCGGAAAGAGACAAATCCGAGTACCAGTACCGCTAAACCAGCCATTAATGTTGTTATAGGATATTTTAACGCAAGACGAGTAAGCCACATAATTTATACTTTCTTTAGACTATACTTTTGGAATGTCGAAGTAAGGGAGTGTGGGAGTAATGGAATAATGAAAGAACCAGAATAAAGAATATTGGAATGATGGAATATTGGATTGAGATTTCCGATGCCGGATTCCAGATGCCGG
>DATKLQ010000546.1:0-4005 GCA_035542335.1 Ignavibacteriaceae bacterium
TGTTTAAGCCCGAACCCGAGAGCAAACGATTCTTCCGAATCATTCAGGAACAAAGATTTATATCCGCCTCTTAGGAAAATAAAATCATTAAAAGCATATTCAGCTCCTAAATTGACATACTCATAGTTATCGCTTACATGCAATGCATCGACAGAAAGAAGTACTTTATGATTTTCTATATTTAACGGTGTATAAGCAATACCCACTCTGAAATTTAAAGGAAGGTCCCACGAATCCGTCTGCAGGTAAGCCGGAATGCTGGGATTATTTCCCGTACTATTCGGATCCGGATCATAAATAATCAGAGCCGAATTCCCTTCCATCTTCATTTTTGTCCCGAAGTTTGAAATAGACATTGCCAATATCATCCCGTCAAAGGGAGTTACATACTGCACTCCCATATCAATTGCTATAGCTGTTGCAGACATTTTCCAGATGCTTTGATAAATAAATTTAGGATTAAAGCCGATTGCAAATTTATCGGTAAGCTGCATGCCCCAGGCTATACTGAATGCAGCATCTGTTACCCCAAACTTTTCCCCGGTGCCTTCCGGTTTTTCCACTGTAGTAACATTCATCTCATCAATATCGGATACCGTAAAGCTTGCTCCTATAGCGCCAAAATTTCCAAGGTTATATACAAGCGCCATATAATTGTAGTTTATGTCTGCAATCCATTGTGTATGGTCTACGGCAAACGCTGCATTTTTAACCTTCGAAATACCCGCAGGATTCCAGTAGATTGAGCTTGGATCATCGGACACCGCGACAAATGCGCTTCCCATTGCCGTAGCCCGTGCTCCCTGCCCGATTGAAAGAAATTGCGCGACGGTTGTCCCCCGCTTGGAAACATCGGAAATAAAACTCTGGCTGAATAGAGCTGTAGCTATCAATAAGCTAAATACTGCCGTAAATATTTTTTTCATGCTTTTTTCCTCTAAATATCTTTTTTCCGGAGGTTATCAGCCTGTTTAGCCTTAGCCTTAGCCTCCGCCTTTTGCCTTTATTTAATCACCGCAAATTTGCCGATTTTCTCACCGACACCCGGAGCATCGAGGTGATAAATATAAAGTCCGTATGCTATGTCCATTCCATCCTCCGAGACCAGATTCCAGGATATTGATCCGTTGGCTGGTGCTGAATCTTTTCTGAGTGTTTTAACCAGAGCGCCTGCGAGAGTATAAATCCTTATAGTACATTTAGCGGGGAGGTTTATAAAATCGATTCTTCTTTCACCTCTGCCTGTAAGGCTGATGGTCCTTTTCTCCCATATATTGGTTGCTACGTATGGATTAGGTACTACACCAACTTTATCGAGCGAGTTCTTTGCAATTGTGTTATCGATTTTTGCAATTCTGGAAGTAAAAGTAAAATAATCTCCCGTTTTATAAGGCTTGGTTGTAGAAATTAAATACCTGTCTCCTGCCGAAGGATATACAGGCTGCTGACCTGGAACTAACGGGGGATTATATGCAATATCCCATGATATTCTTGAATTTGTAACATTAAACGGAGCTTTAATAAATTCCACAATCTGAAGAGTATCATTTAATGTTAATGTTCCTGAATGATCAACATCTTTTAGTTCCAGATCGACTTGCCTACCTGTGGTTGTATTTATAATTTTTAAAGGAACAGGGATCTTTGTAAAGAATGTAGTATCAGCAAAAGAGTCACCTGAAAACTGGATTTCATAATTTGAAGGCCATGGTAAAGCTTTTGAGGTATTATCTTTGGAGATTTCCAAAAGGATATTGGTTTCTCCTCTCACAAGCCATCCGCTGCTATTCGGATTACCGGGAGCTTCTATAACGGAAACAAGGGTATCATTCAATACAGATAAAATTATTCCATCGAAGGGGGGTGTAAATTTGTTTGCACCGATACTTAAGGGATCAATATTTTTCTGTAGAGTATCAGTCACTCCATTATAATTTCTAACCACCTGAAGCGAGGTAGTTTTATATAGAGGGAAATAAGATGAATCATTTGATCGGAATTCCACCTTATACTGCGCTCCATCTTTTAATGAAGCGGGATCGATCACCTGTGCTGTATAATTCCCGGTACCCACTGCGGCTTTTTCTCCTGCTTGAATTTGAGGAGCTACATACCCCGCAACCGGAGCATTGGGAGTAACAACGGCACAATTTATATCTATAAAAGAAATATTTCCTGCTACATCCTGCGAAATGATTTTCGTGCATTCCGAAGGAATCAAACCATTTGTCCCCTTGTGAGGATCTCCCTGATCATAAGAGACACAAGCATAATAATAAGTCTGTCCGTTTATAACATTAGTATCAATAAAAGTATGCTGCAGCCCGGTATTGCTTCCTCTCCAGAAATGGGCGCCGTTTATTCCAATAGGGTCAGGTCCTTTAATGGTGTCTACCAAATCGTATTGTCGAAGCGGTTTCCAGTATACAGCTTCCCCTCTTGAATCGGTAATTAGTTTAATATCATTAAATTCCGGCTCTTCGCTTCTGTATATCAGGTAACCTTCAAAATCTTTTTTATAACCTAACCGCGGATCCGGGATGCCCTGTTCATTTGGCTGATAGCCGAGAAAGCGGTCCTGGGATCCTTCTGCTTTTTTATCCCAGTATAAATAAACTTTTTTGTTGCCAGCAACTGCGGTCAATTTAGGCTTGTCGGGGGGTTTTGAAAAATTATAATTTGCATTATAAATCTCCTGAACAGTTTCCTTATTAAACACTAAATCTTCAAAGTCACTTCCGAAAACCAGGGCAACCGAGAATCTTTCCCTTCTGTTCTGCTTTAAAGGAAATGGACCCGACCCGAAAAGAATCTGAATATTGGAATTCTGGACAGTAGTATCGAAAGTAAAATTATTCATTTTCTGATAGATGACGTCATCATTCTTAGGCCAGATAGCCGTGGGACCTTTATTAGAAAGTCTTTCAATTGCAAGACTTGTTAAACCAATCTGGTCCGATTCATCTTTATCGGTTTCGTCAAAATTCGGCTCGCCGTGGGTGGGTAAACCATCTCCTTCACCTTCATCGGGCCCATTATATTGAGAATCTAAAGGTCCGACTCCGTCTCTTCCCAGATCATCATTTAAAGGTTCATTTTCTTCAGGATCCCATTTCCCATTACCATTTAAATCAGAATAGGGTATCCAATCTCCATCATTATCTATTCCATCATCTCTTCTTTCATTAAGCATTCCGTCTTCGTCATTATCAATCGCGTCAAAACCGTTTCCGGGGCTTTCCAGGAAAGCGTAACCCACATAGCCGGTCTGCCAATTCAGAGGAGGAACCTTGCCGTCGTAATCATAGGCATAAGCCAGATCGAGCTTAGTATCATAGGAAGCCATGTCATCGCCGTTGTCGGTAGAACCTCCTACTCCGGTATCACAATAAAATCCAAAGAAGGTAGAGTCATAATCATGATCGGAAATATTAACAATATCATAATGCCAGAAGATTATATCTTCAGCAAGAACGTGAGACCATTGGAAACCGCGTACTTCAATCCGCAGGCCTAATCCGCCTCTGTCGGAGTCTGCCGCAATGGGATAATAAAAATAAGGCTGCCTGGTAAATTCTTTATCTTGGGAGTCATCGAGCGCAAAAAAAGTTTCAAGATCTGCATTCTGCACACCCCTTCCGAAATATCCGTACCAGTACCCGTTCCATTCAGGGGTTAAATTTAAAGCATCGGGCCAGGCGCTCGGCCAGGTAAGAGAATCTTTGCTTATGGCAGGCTGTTCCGAGCTGCCTCTAGCATAACCCGGGATTGGCTGAGTAACCCATTTTATATTTGGATTTAAAGGATCTTCATCTATTTCTTCTCTATAAGAAGTTTCAACGGGATGAATGATTTGCCCGTTGCCCGGGGCTTGAACACGTGCAACCACCAGAGGAGTGCAGCCGTCGATGTAATTATGCTGAGTACCTTTCGGCCATTCGCCTGACGGACCGGGGTAACCGGTTGAAACCCAGGTGCCTACCTGCCCGTCATTGAAGAATATAG
>DATKLQ010000547.1:0-4741 GCA_035542335.1 Ignavibacteriaceae bacterium
AAGGGCTTTTGGAAATACGGGCAGCACCCATACAGCCGACTAGCGATATCAAAAGAGGAACAAAGCCTAAAGGATATTTCTTTGCCGGCCGTCTTTGGGGTAAGAAATTTCTTAATGATCTGGCGCTTCAGACTTCATCAAAAATTATTCTTAAATTATCCGAAAGCACCAAAGGCAATAATCCGCCTGAAATGGAGGTTAAAGGAGTAAAAGATTTTATAGTCCAAAGTTCAGAAGATTTACGGGGATGGAACGGGAAGACGGCAGCTAAACTAATATCTCAACGTGAACTCTCGTTATTTAAAAGCATTAACAGATTTGTAAACAAACAGATCTTATTCTCTTTAGGCTTTTTCTTATTGATTATCATAATATTATCTGCCTTTTTAATAAAAAACGTGAGCAAGCCCCTAAGCATTATATCAAAAAGCCTGGAGGAAGAGAAACCTTCGGTACTTAACTATCTGGCAGCAGATAAATCGGAATTTTCAAAGCTAGTTATTTTAATCAAGCAGTTTTTTATTCAAAAAGATAAATTGATTGAGGAAATAAAGCAGCGTGAGCAGACCGAATTCTCACTGCAGCAAAGTGAAAAAAAATACCGCAAAATTTTTGAGAATATACGAGATATAATTTATCAGGCAGATACAAAAGGAACTATAACCGCAATATCTCCTTCTGTAGAAAAATTCTCCGGATACAAATCTGAAGAACTAATTGGCCGTTTCATGAAGGAATTCTACTATAATCTGAATGACGCAAAAAAAATCGGAGAGGAACTGAGACAAAAAGGTGAAGTTGGAAATTTTGAAACCATATTGTTATCTAAATCGGGAGGATTGAAGAATGTTCTGATTAGTGCTCATTTAATAGTCGATAATGAGGGGAAAACCATTGGGTCCGAAGGCACTATCAGGGATATTTCAGAATTAAAAGTAAATGAAGATAAAATCAAAAAGCTCTCAAGGGCGATCGAACAAAACCCGGTATCTGTAGTAATTACGGATACTTCAGGAAAAATTGAATATGTGAATCCGAAGTTTACAGAATCCAGCGGATATTCTTTTGAAGAGCTGATGGGGAAGAATTCAAGAATATTAAAATCAGGCAAAGATTCGGAAGAAAAGTACAAAGATCTCTGGGCAGCAATATCATCCGGTAAGGAATGGAAAGGGGAACTGTTAAACAAGAAGAAAAACGGAGAGCTGTACTGGGAGTCGGAAGTTATCAGCCCGATAAAAAATTCGAATAATATTGTAACCAATTTTCTGGCAATCAAGGAAGATATAACCGAAAGGAAAAAGTTCGAGCTGGAGCTGAAGGCGGCAAAGGAAAAAGCCGAAGAGATGAATAAACTGAAGTCGTCTTTTTTAGCGAATATGAGTCATGAGCTGAGAACACCGCTTATCGGTATATTGGGATACTCGGAGATACTAAGCTCAGAGGTCAAAAATGAAAACTGGAAGCGGATGCTGCAGACAATCACAAGCGGGGGTGAAAGGCTGCTTGATACATTAAACCAGATTTTGGATCTGAGCAAATTTGAAACTGATAAAGTAGTAGTAAATTATGAAACGATAATTGTCAATGAATTAATTATTGAAACGGTAAAGCTGTTCAGCGCTGCGGCAGCTAAGAAAAATTTATATATAAAAACCGATTTTTCGGAACCCGAAATTTCGGCTTTTCTGGATCGCCGTTTATTGAGGAGTGTTTTAAATAACCTGATTGGAAACGCAGTCAAATTTACGGATTCGGGAGGAATATCGATTTCACTCACAAGGGAAAACTCCAATCCAAAAAATTATGTCAAAATAAAAATAGCCGATACAGGAATAGGGATACCGAAACAATACCATAAAGTAATTTTTGATGAGTTCAGGCAGGTCAGCGAAGGATTCAACAGGCTGTTTGAAGGGACCGGGCTTGGATTATCAATCACTAAAAGAATAGTGGAAATATTCAACGGCGAGATCTCCGTAGAAAGCGAAGTGGGAAGAGGTTCGGAATTTATCGTAAAACTCCCGGCTAATCCTTTTCAAATTAACAATGAGAGAAAAGAGCCTGATAAAAACAATGATCCGGCTTCGGTCAAGTCGAACGGTCATAAAAAACAGCTATTATTTGTGGACGATGATGATACTTCAAAAAGAATTGTAAAAACCTTCCTCCAGAATTTATTCAAAGTAGAAACTGCATCTGATATGATATCAGGCCTGGAAAAAATTCAAAACGGTGAATATTCTTTAGTACTCCTTGACATTAATCTCGGTTCGGGGGGAACAGGCAATGAAATATTAAAAGAAATCAGGAAACTCCGCCGCTATGATAATGTCCCGGTAATTGCGGTAACCGCTTACGCAATGGCTGCCGAAAAGGCGATCATAATGGGAGAAGGATTTGCCGATTATATCTCAAAGCCTTTTTCCAAGAAAGATCTTAATGAACTTGTGCTGAAACATCTGCCGCATTAAAAAAATCAGCTTTCGGCTTTCTTCTCACCTTTCAAATATTTGTCCAGAAAAGATACAACGGCGCCGTATCCTTTGATTTCATTTTCTTTCTTAACAAAGCCATGTCCCTCATCCGGGAATATAATATATTCAACCGGCACCTTATTCTTCTTCATTGCAGCTACGATCTCATCGGATTCAACTTTCAGAACCCGCACATCATTAGCTCCCTGAAGGACTAACACCGGATTTTTTATTTGTTCGGCATGAAACAAAGGAGAGATTTTTGCAAGACGAATTGAATCCGAAGAAAACGGATCTCCCAGCTCTTCATATAATGCTTTTCTGAAGGATTCCCAATATGGAGGAACAGATTTGAGTGTTCTCAGCCAGTTAGTTACCCCGAAAATATCAATCCCCGCTTTAAATTCGTCAGGTTTAAAAGTCATTGCCGCCATTGTCAAATATCCTCCGTAAGAACCGCCGATTATTCCAATCTTCTCTTTATCTATATAATCTAACGACTGAAGATATTTCTTCCCGTAAACGCAGTCCATTAGATCTTTATCTCCGTGATTGCGGTCATCCATTTTGTAGAAAGTTTTTCCATAACCGCTGCTGCCCCGGTTGTTTACTGCTAAAACTGCATAACCATGATTAACCAGGCATTGTATCAGCGCAAAATAACCTACTCTCGACTGGCCACCCGGCCCACCATGAACCCAGATAAGCCCGGGTACTTTATTCCCGGATGATGCATTTAACGGTTTATAATAGATTGCAGGGATTTCAAGTCCGTCAAAGGACTTAAAGCGTACAACTTCAGCGGAGACGAGATCTTGGGGGTTGATTTCGGGGTTAAGAGTATTAGTGAGTCTTTTTATTTTCTTTGAGTCAAAATCATAAAAATAGAGATCGCTCGGTGCCTTCGATGTCCCCACCGTAAGCCTCATAAATTTTTCGCTCGGCGAGATTGAAACAGCGGTTATATCGCCATCGGGGATCTTAGGAACATCTACATTTTTCCCCGTGCTGTTTTCAATAATCCGCACCTCATTCTTACCGTCAACATTAACAGCAATAACCTTGTACTTTTCATGTTCGGAATCATAACTATACATTACATCCCAATTAGTTTCAAAAATTGTTTTCTTCTCGCCGGTTGAGAGGTTATATTTTACAAGGTATTGGAATTCTTTATTCGCATCCGTTATATAGTACATGTATTTATTGTCTTTGCTGAAACCCGAAACATTATATACGGCTTTTATTTTGGGATCGGAAATTTCTTTCATCTCTTTCGAATTCAAATTATATAGGAAAAGCCTGTTTTCGCTTGTTGTAATATTTTGGAGAAGCGCTATAATCTTTTGATCCCAGGAAATGCCGCTGAAGTCAAGCCCTTTATCATTTTTATAGATCATTTCAGGCTTCCATGAACCGATCTCCATTTTATATACATCGAAAAATTTAGGATCCCGTTTGTTCGAGACATAGAAAAAATCTTTCTTGTCCAATGACCAGCCGGCAAATGTGGCTTTCTCTTTCGGATCAGGAGTGAGATCCTTAGAAGCACCGCCCTTGGTGAGCAGGTAAATATGATCAACCTCGTTGCCTCCCTTATCGGCAGAATATAAAATCTCCCCGGAAGAAGGGACATAATCGATTGCAAAAAAAGATTCCTTGTTTGAATTCGTCAGCTGCTTTTGATTACCGTTTTCTACAGAAATTTCAAAAAGATTGTAGATCCCGGTTTCATTGCTTGTGACTAAAAGGTCCTTTTCATCAGGAGAAAAATTACCCCCGTGGATCTGCTTATTTTTATAAAACTGTTCAATCCCGTACTGCTTAACCGGCTTTTTGGTTTCATTGCTGCATGAGATATGCAGAAAGAAAGAAAACAACAGTAAACAAATGAAAGCGAATCTCATTTTTTAATCCTTTCTTCTAGATATAAATTTTTTAATAATGAATTGTTTTAATCGAAATGAATAAAGCTTTATAACTTTTCTTCTTCTATCCTATTTTTTATATACCTGGAATAATACCATCTAGCCTTTTGAAGATCTTCCGGAGTATCCACGGCAAGGTTTTCATATTCAGTTTCAACGATTTTTATTTTAATTCCGTTTTCAAGCATCCTAAGCTGTTCAAGCTTTTCAATTTTCTCAAGGTCGGTCGGTTCGAATTGGGTGAATTTTAAAAGCGTCTCTCTCCTGTAGACGTACAATCCTATGTGCTTATAAATATCGGCCTGCTGCAGCCTGTCGATATAAGTCCTTGCATCC
>DATKLQ010000548.1:0-3153 GCA_035542335.1 Ignavibacteriaceae bacterium
TGTTGATAGTAGAATGAATGTAGCTCAAACCGGTAATTTCACTGCGGCTACCGGTTCAATCCCAACAATTGGCAGAGATTATGCATTTATTGCAAAAGCCCAGGAATTGAAACTAAATACAATATCTGAACCTCTGAAAGGAGTAAGAGGTTATTATTTGTTAAAAGTAACACATAGATCTAATTTTGATTCTTCCGATTATGAAATCAAAAGAAATACAATAAGAGATCAGATCCTTTCGGAAAAAAGAAATATGTATTTTTCACAATGGCTGACTAAAGTTAAAAAAGACGCTGATATTGAGGATAACAGGTATAAATTCTTCGAACAATAAAAATTAAAAATAGGAATTGCCCCCAAATTTCTATTTAAAAGAGAAAATTTGGGGGTTTTGTTTTTTAAAATAAATTTTCAATTTAGGTTAATGTATTAATAAATATCATTAATTCTATGATTATAAAAAAAGGTTTGATATTAATTATTCTTTTTTCATCTGTAATTTTTCCTCAATATAACGGAAAAAATTTTAGCATAAGTGTGGATGGTGTTTATACAACCTCTGCTAAAATATATTTAAATCCTAATTCATCAGATGCTACAATTCGTAATCAATCATTTTTAATTGAAGATATATTTAATCCCGGTCTTGATTTTCGTTATCGTTTAACAGAACCATTAATTATCGGATTGAATGTTGAATATATGACTAAGACTTCGGTTGGTCCAAATCTTAGACTTTTTTCGGGAAGTTCTATTACAACCGTGAACGTTGAAGATGGTTTCAATTTGATACCAATTGAGGCTTCTGTTTATTACCTTCTTCCTTTTTCTACTGAGTTATTTAAGTTTTTTATGGGCGGGGGAATGGGTTATTATTACGGTGAACAGATTAGAAAATTTGGGGATGTTAATGTTGAAAACGCCGAAAGAAAAACCGCTTACGGAATACATGTTTCTATTTCAATGGATTATGTTATAAATAATTTTGTTGCTGTAAAAACAGAAATGAAATTCAGGGATCCCCAGTTTACCGTAAAGAGCAGGTACACAAAAGAATTTGCTAATTACCATGGAGAAGTATTCAGAGTACCGCAGGAATCTTTCGATTCCAAAATAAATGTTGATGGAGTGACATTTGTTTTAGGAGCAGTTTTTCTTTTTTGATACTCTTTAACCACATTTCACATTTTCTGCGCCGAAGGCTCATCCAGCTTTGCGGGACATTTACCTCTTTTGTCTTTTATCGCTCAAACTATTAATTTCATTTTACTGTGAAAAATAAAATCATATATCTTGCAGGATTTATGGGAGCAGGCAAAAGTACGGTAGGTCCTATCCTTGCAAATACTTTAGGCTGGGATTTTTATGATCTTGATAAAGTAATCGAAAGAAAAGCAGGCAAAAAAATTAAAGAGATCTTTGAAAAAGAGGGCGAACCATATTTTAGAGTTCTTGAAAGTGAAACATTAAGAGAATTATCAAACGGAGCAAAGCTGATTATTTCACTTGGCGGGGGAACAATGATTAGCGAAGCTAATTTAAAGTTACTAAATGAGACGGGCGTAATTGTCTATCTTAAAGTATCACCCGAATCATTGTACAGAAGGCTTAGATTTAAACGAGACCGTCCTGCTTTAACAGGTTCTCTTTCAGATAATCCCTCAAAGGACGAGTTAATGACTAAAATAAATAATCTTATGGAAGCCAGAAAAATATTCTATGAGAAGGCTGATATAACCATTGAATCCGATCACTCATCAGTGGGAAAAACTGTGGATTTAATTGCGAAATGGATAGAAAAGAATCTATATGAATAAAAGAGAAACAATTGCCAAAAATTTTTAATTTGTAATTTTTAACCCGGGCAAGAAAGCTTAAAGGATTTAGTTTACAATTTTTAATTTTTAATTTATAATTTTTAATAGTTAATTGCTTTCCGCCTTTTCTTTAAATCCTTTCAGCATCCAATTCTTTGCCAAGAATAAACCAATAGGGCTGATAATGGCTATTAGCCCATAAATAAACCACATAAACTGGGTATTCATTTCAGAGGGAGAAGTATTGATCGGGCAGTAATTCATTAAAAACCACCCGGAGTAAAAACCGGTAATTACTTTTGTGAGAAACCAGGGAAATTGTCCTACTCCCATGTACAAACCTGTCATACCTTTGGGTGCAACTTCTGCAACCCATTGTAAAAATCTTGGCTGCCACATTGATTCACCAACTGTACTGATGAATACATACAATAAAAATAAATATATATTTGGCCCGGTTGTCAATAAAAATGTGGGAATTGCCATAACGGTTGTTCCTAAAATCATCATCCTATAAACATTTGCCCTGGAAGTTAAACCTGCAATTACAGGAGCTAAAATGAAAACTAATATTGGATTGATGTTTGAGAAGACCTCATAGTATTCTTTTACTACTGAACCGACAGGGAATGCACGGCTCGTGTAATAAGGAATTGTCAGCCAGTTGTGCGCAAATAATGTTTGAACCGGTATTAATATGAAAATAAAGAAGGAAAATCTTTTATCTCTAAAAGGATGTTCAGGTCTTTTCTTTAAAAATTCATAAATGGCAATAACAAAGAAAATTAATGACAGAATAAAGAACAGATCGAAGTTAATCTGCCATTTGAAAATATTTATTTTTGTGATAACATTTACCGGATTATTAAACCCTAAACCCGAAAACAAAAATAAACCAAGGGTAATTAAACCGAATATAATTAAAGGAATATTATTTACTTTTTCTTTTTTTGGTGTTTCATCTCCTTCCTCTGCTTCTGCAATTGTTTCCTTTTTCATTTCTGCCCGAACTCTTACAACAGCATTAGAATCGGTTTTTTTAGTTAACATAATAAAAGATATTACCAAGGCTATAAACGTAATCAGGGCAAATACCCAGAAGACAGCTGTTAATCCATTTGGCGGAAAAGTGGATACAAAATTTTGTCTTGTTAAAGAAGCAACGAAACCGGATAAGAATGCGCCGAGATTCATAAATCCGTAAATTGCGCCATAAGCAATTGCAGCAGTTTTTGGTGTAGTATATCTTTTTACACCGGCATAAGCTGCAGGCTGGTACAAACCATAAGCTATAACCATTACAAATAATCCGGAGATCATAGTAAAGAACATGGGA
>DATKLQ010000549.1:0-9081 GCA_035542335.1 Ignavibacteriaceae bacterium
TTGCCGTTATACCTACTTTTCCCGCTTTTACAAGCTCAAGCAATGCAACAAAAGTAACTACAATTCTTATTTTTTCCTTCATCTCGGAAACAAGCTCAAGAAAATGGAGCTTCCCGTTCAATTCAATTTTGTCAAGAATATACTTAATCTGTTCATCAATTGTTACATTAATCTTAACAATTTCGTGCATCGAGGGTTTTTCCATTCCTTCAATTATTTGTTTGAATGCTTTAGCCAGATCATAAATAGAAACATTTTTAAGGAGAGTTTCAAAGTCCGGCGGAGATTCTTTTTCATCGCCGGAAAAATTCCCCCGGTAGTTCAGCCTTCTCTGGTTTGATTCAAGAAAGGTCAGCTCCTCGGACATTTCCTTATATCTTTTATATTCAAGCAAAGCTTTCACAAGCTCGGCTCTCGGATCAATCTCTTCCCCTTTTTCATCTACTTCTCTTGGCAGAAGCATTCTTACTTTAATATGCATTAAAGTTGAAGCCATCAAAATAAAATCTCCGGCAACTTCAAGATCAAGCATCTTAATCAGATTAACATATTCCAAAAATTCCTTAGTAATTCTTGAAATCGGGATATCATAAATATTCAGCTCATCTCTTTTTATGAAGAAGAGAAGAAGATCGAGAGGGCCCTCGAACTGATCGAGCTTAATTTTATAGATTGACAAACTTTAGATAATTTTTTTGTTAGAAATAATGTTCAGTGCTCAACAATCAATTTTCAATGTTCAAGGATCTGCATAATCATTTACTCAAACATTTTTATTTAAAGATTCTTTGGCTGTAGAAATACTTTTTGCAATTATAGCTATTAATTCTTCTGTTTCACTAAAGATGTTGGTAAGTTTTTTCACCGGTTTAATCATTTCTTTTCTTCTAATGATTTTCAAAGCTGTTCTACATTCTTTTAATTCTTTCAGAACCACTCCTAACTTATGGACAAAATCATTTTTTGATTCTGCGGCCTGAACTTCCCCATAATTAAAGGTAGGGGAATTGCATGATTTAATTAACTGACCCGCTATGTAATTTCCGGCTCTTGTCTTTGGTAATGCTTCTACAACATCTATCATCCTGTAAGTAAAATCCACAAATCTATCCTCAAGATCAAATTTTCTATTGTACATTACTAAATTGAAAATTGAACATTGAATATTGTTTATTGATTATTATTTTGTTTTCTTCCTTACATCATCCCTCATCCATCTTCCATCAACCATCATCCATCCTTCAGCCCATCTTCATTTTTTCATGAACTTCATTCATTGTAGCTTCCGCCGCTTTCTTTGCTCTTTTTTCTCCGTCATTTAAAATATTTTTCACTTCATCAATTTTTTCTTCGTAATATTTTCTTTTTTCCCTGATAGGCTCAAGGAATAAAGATATTTTAGAAGAGCAGTTCATTTTGCAGTCTACACAGCCTAAAGCGCCTGATCTGCAGCCGGCATCAATCTCCGGCACTTCACCGGGATTAAATTTTTTATGGTAAGCAAATATCAAGCAAATATCCGGGTTTCCGGGATCGCCTTTCCTAATTTTTTGAGGATCGGTAACTGCTTTTTTGATTTTTGCTTTTACCGTTTCCGGATCATCCGATAAAAGCACTGCATTCCCTAAAGACTTGCTCATCTTGGCATTTCCGTCCAAGCCCGGCAGTCTCGAAAATTTTGTCAGCAATGGTTCAGGCTCCGGAAAAACTTCGCCGTAAACGAAATTGAAACGGCGTGCAATCTCCCTTGTAATCTCAACATGCGGGACCTGATCTTCCCCGACCGGTACGGCATTCCCTTTATACAACAGGATATCTGCGGCCTGTAGTACGGGATAACCTAAATGTCCGAATATAACATTTTCAATATGCAAGTCTCTTACTTGATCTTTTAAGGTAGGATTTCTTTCCAAACGGTTTACGGAAATCAGCATAGTAAAAATCAAATTCAATTCCGTATGCTCTTTTACCTGGGACTGCCTGAACATGGGGCTTTTTACAGGATCCAGCCCGGCCGCAAGCCAGTCGATGAGCATATCAATGGAATTCTGGTAAATATCCTTTGTTTCCAGGTCGGTTGTTAAAGCATGATAATCCGCAATCAAGTGAAAGCTGTCGTATTCATTCTGAAGCTTCACCCAATTTTCAAGTGCGCCGACATAATGCCCGATATGCAATTTACCGGTCGGACGCATCCCGCTTAAAATTCGCTTTCTTGCCATTATTTAAGTTTAATTAATTAATATTTAATCTAGAAAAATAACAATATTGGAGGAATAAAGGTAGATAGAACGTGTGCATGGCTGCATGCATGCATGTTCGTATGAATGTACGGTTGTATGAATGTATGGATTTATACCTTATACCCTTATACCCTTATTTACCTACACTTTGCTTATGATAAATACAGATACGGTTTCCAGGTTTCATCAAGCTTGCCCACAACATTCTTGATGAACATTATATGGCTGGGTTTGAAAGGTTTATGGCGCAGAGACATTTCGGCTTCTTCCGGAGTCTTATCCCCTTTTCTATTGTTGCATAAAGTACATGCAGCGACAAGGTTTTCCCAGGAATCGTTTCCGCCTTTCGCCTTCGGAACGATATGATCAATAGTTAAAGGAAGATCGCTTCTGCCGCAGTAGCCGCATTTAAAGGAGTCCCTTCTCAAAATATTTTTCCTGGAAAGGACAACCTTTTTGTAAGGTACGTTCACATAAAAATTAAGCTTTATTACGCTGGGCCAGGGATAAACCGTAGTTACAGTATGAATATGTTTTCTTTTATCATCCAAAACCAGCTGAGCTTTTCCGAGAAACATTAATATAATTGCTTTCTTAATGTTGCAGACGGTTATTGGCTCATAACTCTGATTCAGGATTAAAACCTTGGCATTTAACTTACCGTTTGTATGTTTCGCAGGCTCGAAGACTATCCTCCCAAATTTCTTTTTTTATTCTGCAGTACAAAATAAACTCTAAAATAGATATAAACACCGGCTAAAATTAAGGTGAAAATTAAAATATAAATATACCATTCTTCAGGTACCGATCTGAAGAAAACCAGCAGAAGAAGAATAAAAATTACAAAAAGGAAAATGAAGCTGTATTTTATAAATGTCTGCTGGGTGATCATTATTTTATAATATTTTAATTAATTAAAATATCAAGTATTGGGGGATTTTTCAAATGATAATAAGAAAGAGAGATGCTTAATTTTATAAGAATTCCATCAAAAAAATGAATTATCAATTTAGGTTCCTGGTAAAGTAAGTTGAAATCAAGGGATTCAAATTTTTTTCAAAAGGAATTATAACTAATTCATTAGGTTCAACTCCTACGGAGTTGTGATTTTTTGTTCCCAGGTTTAGTTACAAATATTCAATCCCGATGGGATTGAATTCCCTTTTTTAAATCTTTAGGAGATAAATATTTAGAAACTGAAAAACAAATCCAGTAATAAAACTCCGCAGTTAAGAAGCCGAAGAAAATTTTTCAATTAATCTATGATCTGCCGACTTAAAGATTCGGAGATGATTATCACAGGCGGTTGATTGATGTATTGGGGAACTGCGCACTGCCTACTGAAAACTGCCTACTAATCTTCCTACTGTCCTTCGTCTTTCTTTTCCTTGCTCAGCTTCCACTGGTGGGTAACAATCTTTGCATCTACATAAAATACAAGGTTCTCGGCAATGTTAGTTGAATGGTCCGCGAGGCGCTCGATGTGGCGGGTTAAAACAATAAGATGCGCAGAAGGTTCAATTAACTCCGGACTTGATCTCATTTTAGCTATAAGAAATCTAAAGATCTCTTTATTAAGCTTATCCACTTCCTCATCGTTTTTCCTTACTTCGTTTGCCAAAGCAGTATCGTTATGTATAAATGAATCGATTGCATTCTTAAGCATCTCCTTGGCTTTTCTGCCCATTTCTATTATATGGGATTCAATCACTAAAGGATGCTGATTGCCTACCTTCTTTACACGCTGGGAGATATTTACCGCAATGTCTCCGCATCTCTCCAATTGATTATTGATCATTAAAGCAGAGATTATAAATCTCAGATCGACTGCAACGGGCTGAAACAGCGCTAGGATATTTTCACCCTGCGACTGGATTAAATTGTCGTATTCATCAATCTCCAGGTCTTTCGCTTTCATACCTTTACAAAGTTCTATATCACCTGTTTCCAATGCTTTAATTGCGCGCTCAACCTGCTCATCGACAAGCGACGCCATTTTAACCAGGTTCGTCTTTAATTTTTCTACTTGTTCACTAAAATGCTGCTGCATAGATCCTAACTAATTATTTTACATTTGCATGGATGCATGATTGTATGACTGTATGAAGCTTCTCGGTTCTTCTACATGCAATCATGCAAATATGCACTCATGCAAACACGTTATTCCATTCTCTTATCCGTACTTACCCGAAATATAATCCTCCGTTAGCTTTTGAGCCGGCCTGATAAAAATATTAGTTGTTTTATCAAACTCTATCATTTTACCCAAAAGCATATAACCGGTAAAATCCGATACGCGCGAAGCCTGCTGCATATTATGAGTAACTATTACAATCGTATAATTTTTTTTCAGCTCAATCATTAACTCTTCTATCTTCATAGTTGCAATCGGATCGAGAGAAGAACAAGGCTCGTCCATTAATATAACTTCCGGCTGGACAGCAAGAAGTCTTGCAATGCATAGTCTTTGCTGCTGATCAAGGGGAAGCTCGAGCGCCGGATGATGAAGCTTATCTTTTACCTGATCCCAAAGCCATGCTCCCCTCAGGCTGTTTTCTGCAATTTCTTCTTGCTTTTTCCGGCTCCGTAGCCCGGCTACTCTCAGGCCATAAACAACATTATCATAAATTGTAAGGGGAAACGGATTCGGTCTCTGAAAAACCATTCCGACTCTTTTCCTGAGCTCGGTTACTTCAAGGGATGAACGATAAATATCCGTTTTATCCAGCAATATATTTCCTTTAATTTTCACACCCGGGATTAAGTCATTCATCCGGTTCAGGCAGCGAAGCAAAGTGGATTTCCCGCATCCTGAAGGACCGATTAAAGCGGTTATTATATTTGTCTGAACCGGCATGCCGACAGAAATGAGCGCCTGGAATTTTCCGTAGAAAAGATTCACATCAGTCACTTCAATTTTAATCCGGGCAGAATCGATAGTTTTCATCAGCCGAACCTCCCGGTTATATACTCGTTTGTCTGCGGTTTGGAAGGAGCCGTGAATATTTGTCCGGTTTTGCCGTATTCAATTAATTCTCCCATTAAGAAGAATGCGGTATTATCGGAAACTCTTGCCGCCTGTTTTGTATTATTAGTCACAAGGATAATTGTGTATTCCTTTTTCAATTCATTCAATGCATCTTCAATTTTGGCAGTAGAGATAGGATCCAGCCCGGAGCAAGGCTCATCAAGAAGAATTACTTCGGGCTCCATTGCAAGCACACGCGCCAGACATAAACGCTGCTGCTGCCCGCCGGATAACCTCATTGCCGAAGTTTTAAGGCGGTCTTTAACCTCATCCCACAGGTATGCTGCCTTAAGGCTTTTTTCCACAAGCTCACTTAAAATCTTTTTATCATGATTCCCGGATATTTTAGGGCCATAAACTATATTCTCGTAAATGCTCATTGGAAGAGGAACCGGCATTGCAAAAACCATCCCTACCCTTCTTCTCAATTCAACCACATCATAATCGGGCTCATAAATATTTTTATCATCAAGAAAAATAAGACCATCTATTCCAAAATCATATTCAAGATCATTCATCCGATTTAAAGCTCTTAAAAAAGTAGTTTTGCCCGAGCTCGCCGGACCGATAATCCCTAAAATTTTATTCGAAGGTATATCGATATTAATATCCTTTAAAACCCTATTCTTATTGAAATAAAAATTCAGCTTTTCAATATGGAATTTTATACTCATGAGCCTAACTTCTTTTTGCTATAAACCGGTTCATTATCCAGTATGCCGAGAGATTAGTTATCAGCACGGCAATAATTAATGTAGCTGCGGTACCGTAAGCATTTTCAGCCGAAATACCTTCCCTGGCAAGGATATAAAAATGCACCGCCATTGTACGCACAGAGTCAAAAATAGAAGTGGGGATGCGCAATGAAGAGCCGGCAGTAAAGATAACTGCAGCCGTCTCGCCGATTGATCGCCCAATGCTCAGCATAATCCCGGTTACTATTCCCGGCAGCGCATTGGGCAAAATTACTTTTTTAACAGTCTGCCAATTAGTAGCGCCGAGCGAAAAGCTCACTTCCCTGTATGATTTAGGAACAGCTTTTATCGCTTCCTCGGAAGTCCGGATGATTGTCGGTAATACCATCACTGCCAATGTAAGGCCGCCTGAAAGAATAGACCAGCCCATTTCAAGAGTAATAACGAAGAAGATATATCCGAACAATCCGAAAATTATTGAAGGAATTCCGGCAAGGCAGTCCGTTCCGAACCTGATTACCTTGGTTACTTTAGATTCTCTAGTGTATTCAGTGAGATAAACGGAAGTGAAAATTCCGAGCGGTGTTGCGATCAAAATTGCAAGCAGCGGAAGAGTAATAGAGCCGATTATTGTAGGGAAAATTCCGCCCGATCGCCCAAGGTCTTCAGGTTTGCCGGTAAGGAAGTGGAGATTAACAACAGGCAGCCCTTTTTCCAGGATGAAAAAGATAATGAATATTAAGATTACCAGAGTTACAACCGTAGCAGTCCATAAGAGAAATACAGCAGCAAACTGAGTATATCTGGGATGTATCCTCATTTCTTAACCGTTCTCTTTCTAATGGCTACGCTTGCTAGTGAATTAAGTATTATTATTACAATAAACAGCACAACCCCGGTTGCAAACAGAGCCTGACGGTGCATGCCGGTAGCATAGCTCATTTCAAGAGCAATATTTGCGGTTAATGTTCTTACTGAATCCAGGGATGAAGCAGGGATGTTAACGGAATTCCCGGCGACCATTATAACTGCCATTGTTTCGCCGATTGCCCTGCCCATGCCTAAAATTATGCTGGCAATAATTCCCGATTTGGAAGCTTTAATTGTAACCATGTGAATTGTCTGCCAAACTGTTGCTCCAAGCGCAAGGGAGCCTTCTCTATAAGATTGAGGGACTGCCAAGATAGAATCTATAGAAATGCTTATTACTGTAGGCAGAATCATTATTCCGAGGATTATTGCCGCGGCAAGTAACGAAAGTCCGGGCCCGCCCAGGTTTTCTCTAATCAGCGGAGCGAGGACCATAACGCCGATGAATCCGAAAACTACAGAGGGAATAGCTGCAAGCAGCTCGATAGTTGGTTTTACAATCCGCATTACAGTTTTGGGTACATACTCTGTAAGAAAAAGAGCGCCGGCTACTCCCAGCGGCGCGCCTACAATCATTGCACCAATAGTAACCAAAACAGAGGCAATAATCATCGGATAAATTCCGAACTTCCCCATACTCGGCTGCCAGTCGGATGAAAAAAGGAATTCTTTCAAACCGTATTTAAAAATGAAAGGCAGGCCTTCATTTATTATGAAAAGTGCAATTAAAAAGAGTGTAGAGATTGCAGAAAAGGCGGTTACTTTTAATATCCGCTGGACTCCCTTTTCACTAACTAGCTTCATCAATTATCCTAAAACTATTTTGCCGGCAAAAGTCCGTTGGATTTAATAATTTCCTGTCCTTCCGGTGTTAGAATAAAATCGATAAAATTTTTTACTTCACCCTGCATATTCCCTTTAACCAGGAGAAATATGGGTCTGACAAGCTTATACTGACCCGAAATAATATTTTCGGCAGTAGCGTCAATGCCGTCTACTTTTAAAGGTTTAATTTTATTGTTGATTAATCCATGGGAAAGATAGCCAATCGAATTCTCATCATTGGCGACAGTTTCCCGGATAGTTCCGTTTGAATCCTGAATCAAGGCATCTTTCTTCAGATTTATGTCTTTAACGATAGATTCAAAGGAAGATCTTGTACCGGAGCCGGCCTCCCTGGAAACTACGGTTATTAAAGCATCATTTCCACCGACTTCCTTCCAACTTGTAATTTTCCCGTTAAAGATGTCTCTCACCTGATCTGTTGTAAGAGCGGAAACAATATTTCTAGGGTGTACAATTACCGCAATACCGTCGCGTGCGACTATAGTAGCAGTCAAGCTCTTTGCTTCTTCAGGCAATTCCACCAAATCAGCCATCCCGATATCGGCGGCACCGGAGTTTGCCGATTGGATACCAACCGCAGAACCTCCTCCCTGTACCGTTATGGAAACCTTGTCATTAGTACTCATATAAGTTTCGGCTAACTTTTCTGCAAACGGCTGAAAAGCAGTTGATCCGGCCATTGTAATTGAGGTTTTATTTTTCCCGCAGCCTAAAAGGAAAAAAATTGCGGCAAAAACGAGACAGAAGTAAATTTTTTTTATCATAAAATTCCTAAAAAATTTATTAAACTTTAACAATAAGCTGCTACACAGATTTTTTAAGGCAATGGAACGGAAATGATATTTTATTCTTTTTTCTTTGCGGTACTAAAGAAAAATATTATCGGTTCCTCCTTAGAATAAAAACTCATTTCTCGGTATATTAAAAAATTGTTATCAAATTGTTAAATTAACATTAAATAAATGTTAAATAGAAGCGTTCTAATTTACGTTAAAAAAACTATTTAAAAAATTTTACTTCAATATTTTTTTTAGATAAAATAAAGACCCAAAATTACTTTTTGGTAAAATTGATATTTTCAGTAAAATTACAGGCGTGGAAAAATTTGAACTTAAAAAGGTTTTCCTTTATTTTTCATCCCGGAAATTAAAAGAGGAACCATGCACGAGAGAGAGCAAATTACCATGCAGATCCCGGGGGATCTCAAATCTGTTATCGAAGAAATTGTTAATGCCCACAAAGAACAAAGAATAAAAGCAATCGAATATAATTACCCATCAATCTGGAAGATTATTACCGAACCCGAACCTGTTTCAAAAAAGATTTTTATACAGATTCGGCCCAAGGAATAGATATAAATTTATTTCGAATATGAACTAACGATTCTTTTATCAGTAAA
>DATKLQ010000550.1:0-7966 GCA_035542335.1 Ignavibacteriaceae bacterium
AATAAAATCTTGAAAAGTTTGTTTTTTCCAGAGTAGAATTTTTATAGTATTCATTCCATCCGGACATAAAATTATAAACGCCTTCCATGAAATCCTTAATCTTTTTTTTATTGAATGATGTTATCTCATCTCCTTTTGAAATTTGAGGTTCGTTTGAAAAGTTATCTTTAACGATAACCTTTCCTTTTGGAAAACCAAGATTCAACGGAAATACCGTTCCGCCGTTTGGTAAATAATTTCCCCAATATTCACCATCCTGAGGAAATATAACACACTCACTCATTTTTGCCAGAGCAAGATAAGGTTGGAAAAGCCTGTAAACCTGCATGAGTGTTAGTGAATCATTAATAGAACTTGCTATTTTGTTATATGCGCTGTCAAAGACTTCTTTTTTCGTATAGGCATAAAGATCATAATGCACAACATCAAGAGTGTCGTGCATATATTTTAGATCGCTTTTGATTTCTTCCTTTGAAAATCGTTTCGGCTGTTGAGCTTGAACAGCTTCGAACATCAACACCAGACCGATGATCATCATACATAGAACAATTAACTTTTTTTTCATAAAATACTACTTCAATTCTTTCTTATTGTAATTAAATTATATAATAAAAAAGATTTTCAATACACTATTTTTCTCTTAAAGTTCGAGATAATGTGAAATACCATAATACATTCTGTTTGAACTTGCCTGTGCAACCGCTATTCCTTTAATCTTACCTGACGATGATTACCAAGCTTAGAATGGTTAATTTCTTTTTCATGTAGTACTCCATGATTTTTAATTTCCCTCAATTGACTAAACTGCGTTTCAAAGCTTGTTAATCTGGTATATTGTTGCGATTGACCATCATATAACCATATGTCACTTGTTACAGATGATTTATTATGTTTTCTCCATTTATTTTCTTCGCCGCCTTTAACATCATAATATATAAGCTCTGTTTGAGAGTTATTCCATTTTGCATCTTCACTTGGAGTTGAAAATATTCTTATAGGCCGGCCTCCATTTATAGATACCTTATATAAATCAGGTAGTCTATTATTCAATTCAGGTGAAGTATTTGTGTACCTCGAAGTGTGCCTTGCTGTATTTGGATCGGGTTGAATAGTAGATGTGAATAAAACATATTTTCCATCAGGGCTAAAGCTTGTTGGGTACTCATCCGCTGAATGAGTAGTGAGTCTTTTTAATTGATTAGTTTCAAGATCCAAAAGGAAAATATCGAAATTACCGAATTCATTTGAAGCGAAGGCTATTTTATTATTATCAGGTGACCATATCGGACGAAACTCGTAAAATTTGGTGTTCGTCAATTGGGCAGCAATTCCTCCGTTAGATGGAACTTCATAAATATCTCCTTTATGTGTAAACGCGATATTTTTCCCATCTGGAGAAATTGACGGATATCTTAACCATAATGGATTACCTGCAAATAGATAATTAGTCGTAAGTAGTAATATTATTGTAAGTATAGTTTTCATTTTACAATCTCCATTTTTCCATCTGGATTTTGAACAAACTTTCAAATTGATGAGAATCATTGTTTAAAAATGTCATTGAATGAATCCCAGTCTTTCACCCAGATGTTTGTAAATCATTTCTTCAAGCTGTCCGCGCCAGCGCATACTAAAATTATTCTGATTTGTCAGTATCACTGTTCCCATACCCGCATTTGGCGCATAGAAGATATCTGTCGAGAATCCATATCCATCACCGCTATGTACATATATTGGAATAATATCTCCGTTATATTTCCGATGCGTAACACCAATGCCCAAAGCATATCCTTCATTCTTTCCGGACTTATCGAAAGGTACTTCGTACATCTGATTCAAAATATCCTGCTTTAGAATTGTTTTCCCGTTTACTTTGCCTCCACTCGCATTAAACTGAACGAACTTCACCATGTCCTCAATGTTGCAGTATACACCGCACGATGGAAAGGCTGGTACTTCACTTAAATCCCGTACATCTTTTTGATATCCGGTAGCCCGGTCCACATGTTTTCGCATTTCATTGGGTTAGTTTAAAGATATATTTTGTCGAACTTAATAGTAAAAGAAATTTCATACGTCACTATTAAGTAAATTTGTGTAAATATTTGTCATGAGTTTACAATTGAGTACGAAGCCATAAGGCTCTTAGAAATTTTTATTCATACCTTAAAGATTCCACCGGGTTTGCCGTTGCCGCTTTAATTGCCTGGAAGCTTACGGTTGCTAACGCAATTATTAAAGCAATTCCGCCGGAAAGTACAAACATCCACCAGCTTATATCAATCCTGTAGGCAAAGTCCTGAAGCCATTTGTTCATAAAGAAATAAGCAATAGGCCAAGCAATAACATTTGATATAAGAATTAAAATCAAAAAATTCTTTATAAAAATTAATGCAACATTTGATATTGAAGCTCCCATTGCTTTTCTTATTCCAATTTCTTTAGTTTTATTTTGTGTGTTAAACAGTGCGAGACCGAATAATCCAAGACATGCAATAAAAATTGCAAGCCCCGAAAAAACACTGAAGAGATTTTTTGTTTCTTGTTCTTTATTATATAATTTTCCCCATTGTTCATCTAAGAAATTAAATTCATAAGGTTTATCGGGGAAAAGCGCTTTCCAGCTTTTCTGAATATTACTTAATACTTCCGGGATATTATTTGATTTTATTTTTACAGACAAAAATTCAAAAGTTTTTGAATCATAATAGATAACCAATGGTTGGATTTTTTCATGTAATGATTTGAAATGAAAATCTTTTATTACACCAATAACCTTTCCTTGTTTCCCGAAAGTACCCAAACTTTTACCTGTAGGTGATTTCCATCCAAGTTTTGAAAGCGCAGCCTCATTAATTAAAAATCCCGCGGAGGAATCCGTTGATAATGATTCTGAAAAATCTCTTCCTTCTGCAATTTTAATCTGATAAGTTTTCAAAAAATCTTCATCTGCCGCTATATAGCACATCGTATTGTCATCATTGTAATTTTGATCATCCCACCAAAAACTTCTTACCCATTTCAAATTACCGGGAATAACCGATGACGCTGTGATGCCGAGAATTCCGGACTGCTGCAGTAATTCGTCTTTTAAAACCTTGTATTGGGCTTGTGTTGATATGTCATACAGGGGAATTACAACTATACGTTCTTTATTAAATCCAAGTTTTTTATTTTGAATGTAGGAAAGCTGACTGCTGACAATAATAGTTGCAATGATAAGTATACATGAAATTACAAATTGAAAGACGAGAAAAATGTTTCCGTGACTTAATCGTTTTTTCGTTTTTATTAATGTCTTTGAAAGAATTTGAATAGGAGGAAATCGGGAAAGAAAAAGAGCCGGATATAAACCTGAAACTAAACCGGTACATAATGCAATTCCAGCTAAAATAAATATTGATTCAAAGTCGTTGCTTGCAAATATCTCTTTTTTATTTAGAATTGTACCAAGCCATGGGCTTATTAGTTCAATAATTATAACTGCAATAAAGATTGAGAAGAAAGAAATTAAAACAGACTCACCGATGAATTGATATATTATATGCGAACGATTTGCGCCAATTACTTTTCTTATTCCGATTTCTTTTAACCGTACCATATACCGGGCGGTAGAAAGATTCATGTAATTGATGCAGGCAATTAAAAGGATTAAAAGCCCAATTATAGAGAAGATATAAACATTTGTTATATCTCCATTTGTCTCCAACTCGCCTCCCAGATTGGAATGCAGATGGATTGATGTAAGCGGCTGAATTTGATATCCAATGCGCCATTGGGAAGCAACATGTTTATTAAAGTTATATTCTTCTTCACCTAGATAATATTTAGTGAAATCATCAAGGCGATCTTTAATGTTTAAAAAACTACTATTCTTATTTAGCAAGAAATAATTGAAAACAACTGTATTAATTCTGTTTTCAAAAAAATCTTTATTAAATACTTGATCTGCGCATTTAAGTGAAAAGACAAAATCGAATTTTAGGTGAGAGTTATTTGGAATATTTGCTGCAATCCCGGTTACTGTAAAGTTATACTTATCATCATAAATCAAAGTTTTCCCCACCGGATTTATTTTTCCAAAATACTTTTGTGCCATATCTTTAGAGATCACTACAGAATATGGATCATTTAAAACAATATCCGGATCTCCTTTAATTAACGGGAATGAGAATGTTTTGAAGATTGAAGGATCAGAGAAAATCGTTCTTTCTTCATAAAATTTTTTTTGATTATAACAAATCGAAACTTTATTAACTGTTTTTATTCTTACCGTGTTTTGTATTTCCGGATAAAACTCGCGGAGAGCAGCACTAATCGGAGCCGGTGTTTGCGCCCAATTGAAACCTGTTAACCTATAAATTTGATCGGCTTTTTTATTAAATCTGTCAAAGCTCATCTCATACCGGACATATCTCAAAATCAATGTGAGGCACACAACGCCTATCATAAGCCCGATAATATGAATAAAAGAATAAATTCTATTTTTTTTCAAATTTCTCAGAGCAGCATTCAAATAACTCTTTAACATTCTTCCTCCTCCTTTTGTAAATGATTAAATACATTTAGAAAGAATCTATACAATTATCTTTCTGCTCTACCTTATTCATACCTCAAACTCTCCACTGGATTTGCGGTCGCTGCTTTCACTGCCTGAATACTTACCGTAGCCAATGCAATCACCAAAGCAATTCCGCCGGAAAGAGCAAACATCCACCAGGTTATTTCAATCCTGTAGGCAAAGTCTTGAAGCCATTTGTTCATAAAGTAGTATGTAACGGGCAATGCAATAAGATTTGCAATAATCACCCACTTTACAAATTCCCGGGAGAGAAGTATAACAACTCCATGTACAGCAGCACCGAGTGTTTTTCTTATTCCGATTTCTTTTGTCCGCAGTTCAATCATATATGAAGCAAGGCCAAAAAGACCCATACAGGAAATGAGAATTGCCAGAAATGCAAAGGCTTCGAATAAGTACCAGGTATGTTTTATTGATCGATAAAGGTTATCAACGGTTTCGTCTAAAAATTTAAAGTCTACAGGATAGTCAGTGGAAAATTCTTTAGATACTTTTTCAATATATCTTAATGTTCCTGTAACATCATTTGAATTTACCTTAATTAAGATATACTGTAAAAAGTAATTATAAAGATTCGGATTAATCGTCATTATTAGAGGATTTGTTTCTTCATTAAGCGGGCGGTTATTAAAATTACTTACTACCCCAATTACCTTACCGCTAAGTCCCATGAAAGAAATTCTTTGATCCACAGGATTTTTTAAATTCATCAGCTGTTCAGCTTTTTTATTAATAATGAAGTTTGAAATGTCACTTGAAAAATCTTTTGAGAAGTTTCGGCCTTCAGATAATTTAATTTTAAAAGTATTCAGATAATCACTGTCTGCTACAACAAAGTTAATAAAGACCATCCTGTTGTCCTGTTTACCTTCCCATTCTACCGGATTAACATTTCCGACCTCATTGGGGAGACTTGAAGAAACTGTTACAAATTTAATACTTGAATTTTGTAAAAGAACATTTTTCATGGTTTCATACTTCTCTACAATCTCCTTGTTTATGGGCATGTAGATGATCTGATCCTTATTATATCCCAGATCTTTATGAAGCATATAATCATATTGTGTATAGATAACTAATGTTGATGCAATCAGAATAATTGCTATGCTGAATTGAGTAACAACAAGCACGGTTCTCAGCAGAGGATTTTTTGAATTTGTTATTGCCTTACCTTTAATAACTGTGGCGGGCTGAAATGATGAGAGAAAAATTGCAGGATAACTGCCTGCTATAATTCCAACCATTAATGCAAATCCAAAAAGAGAGCAAATAACCGCAAGGTTGCCGGATGAAATAAACGATAAGTTCTTATCGGTTATAGTATTAAAAAACGGTATCAATATCTCAACTAACGAGACTGCAATAAGCAGAGCAAGGATTGATATGGATACGGATTCCCCTAAAAATTGCCTTACAAGTGATACTCTTTGAGCACCCATAACTTTCCTCAATCCCACCTCTCGTGCACGCTTATTGAATCGGGCTGTGGAAAGGTTCACATAATTGATGCATGCAATCAATAAAATGAAAATCGCTACAGATATAAAGACGTACAAAAGTTTTATATCCCCGCTGCCGTAATAAAGATGCATTTTAGCTAAAGGCTGGATACCGACAATTATCTTCATATCCGGAACCGGGTTATATTTCTGAATCATTCCCGATATTTCTTCCTTCAGCTTCATAAGGTCTGTATTTTCCCGGACCAAAATATAGGAAGAACTCTCCCACCACCACCTACTTAACTGTTCTTCGCCGAGGATTTGAATCGGAGCTAAAGCATTAAATTGTATTTCGGAATTATGAGGCGGCTCCTCAACAACGGCCGAAACAATAAGATCCTGGCGGTTATTGAATTTGAGTATCTTCCCAATCGGATTTTCGTTACCGAAAAATTTTTCGGCAGTCTTTCTGGTAAGGACAATTGAATTCTTCCCGTTCAAAGCGGTTTGGGGACTGCCACTTAAAAAACGATACGTAAACATTCGAAAGAAAGAAGGATCGACTAACAGCAGTCCATCTTCATAAAAAGATTTATGTTCATATTGAAGCATACAGCTTTCAAAATTGCTGCGTTTTTGCATCCTGGTAAAATCAATTATTTCCGGGAAGTTTTGTTTCATAATAGGAGCAAGAGCATACGGAATGATAAATGAAGTTGTTTCGCGCGTATCCATATCTTTTGCGTCCCTCATCGATACAACATACAAATCGTTCAAATTTTTTTGCGAGTTCTCGTAACTCAACTCATCCTTAACCCATAACGAAATTAGAATTACAAAAGCCATCCCCATAGCAAGGCTAGCCAAGTTAATGAAAGTGTTAACCTTATATTTTCTGATATTTCTAAATGCGATTTTTAAATAATTTTTAAACACTGTTCCTCCTTTTATTCATATCGTAAAGAGTCAACCGGGTTTGCCGCTGCTGCTTTTATTGCCTGAATACTTACAGTTGCCAATGCTATCACCAAAGCAATTCCGCCGGCAAGTGCAAACATCCACCAGTGGATATCTATTCTGTAGGCAAAATCTTCGAGCCACTTATTCATAAAATAATATGCAACCGGCCAGGCGATAAGATTCGACAATACTACAAGAATTAAAAAATCTTTTGATAGAATTAAAGAGACATTCGATATTGATGCACCCAATACTTTGCGAATTCCTATTTCTTTTGTTCTTTGTTCAGCTGAAATTGAAATAAGACCGAACAAACCGAGGCAGGCAATTAATATCGAGAGGAAAGAAAAATATTTAAAGATTTCCCCCATCCGTATTTCGGAAAAATATTGTTTGTTCAAAGAATCATCATAGAAATAATAATCAAAGGGACTGCCTGCCAGTTGTTCATGCCAAATTTTCTCGACGAATGAAATTAATTTATCCGGTGCCTTGGATTTGAACCGGATAGTAATTACCCTAAAACGGCCGGCTTGCTGATTATCATCGGGAATCTTAAAAATTAAAGGTTCAATTGCCATACGGAAAGAGGCGAAATGAAAGTCTTTTACTACACCTATAATCTTCCCTTTCCTTCCCCATAGTTCTATTTCATTTTCCAGCGGCAATTTTAATCCCATCGATTTTACAGCTGCGTCATTAATGACATATGCATCAGTTTTATCCGACGGATACTGATCGGAAAAATATCTTCCAACACTCATTTGGAATTTATAGGTAGCAGCCAAAGTATAATCCGTATGAAGAATCCAAAAATGTTTTTTTTCATTTCCCAGCTGCCCTTTCCAAACTACACTTGTTGTACTTGTTAAGAAACTGCTAACCGGTTCAGAATGCGATACATTAATAATTTCCGGATTTCTCTTAAATTCATTTCTCAATATTTCATACTTACTGTTTGCATCACCGGCTATTTTAATAC